>CAUZSN010000004.1:0-63244 GCA_963582345.1 Planctomycetota bacterium | reverse complement strand
TACCAACATTCTATCCTGACGCGATGGCAACCACCACCAATTTGAAACATATTCTGATCGGAACCGCCGGGCACATTGATCACGGTAAGACTCGGCTCATCAGTCGGCTAACGACTATCGACACAGACCGGCTGCCCGAGGAAATAGCGCGTGGCATTTCAATCGACCTGGGCTTCGCACATTGGGAAATGAACGGAATTCAGTTCGGTGTTGTCGACGTGCCGGGGCATGAACGGTTCGTTAAGAACATGGTGGCGGGTGCGACGGGTGTAAATCTAGCATTGCTGGTCGTGGCTGCCGACGACAGCGTTATGCCACAAACTCGCGAACATTTGGAAATCATGGACTTATTGGGCGTCAAGGCAGGCGTCATCGTGGTTTCGAAAATTGACTTAGTCGAACCGGATTTTGTCGAGCTGGTGCAGGCAGAGATTGAAGAGCTTGTCGACGGAACATTTCTGGCAGGTTGTCCGATCGTTCCAGTTTCGTCCGAAACAGGCGAAGGGATCGCGGAATTGAAGACTACGTTGCAGCGTGTCGCCAACGAGGTTGAAACTTCAGATTCCCACGAACTGTTTCGTATGCCCATCGACCGTACGATTTCGATTACCGGACACGGCACGATTGTGACCGGGTCGGTTCTGAGCGGTGATGTGCATCCTGGCGATACTCTGGAATTGCTTCCGGAAGGACGCGACGTCCGAGTCCGTAGCGTGCAAAACCATGGGCTCAATGCGGACGACGCCGGCGCCCGCCAGCGAACGGCCATCAATCTGGCCGGAGTGAAACGAACAGAAGTGTGGCGAGGGCACGAACTAGCGACGCCGAACTATTTACAGCCGACGATTCGTATGCTCGTCCAACTGAGGTTGCTTTCCAGTTCGCCTGTTCACCTGAAAGACCGCGTCGAACTGAACCTGCATTTGGGGACAAAAGAAGTGCTCGCTCGGATCAATTTGAAGGGTCAATACCTGAAACCAGGTGAGTGTTGCTACGGAGAACTTCGATTGAAGGAAGCAGTTGTGGCGGCGTATGGCCAGCCATTCATTCTGCGGCGAATGTCCCCCGCGTTGACTGTTGCTGGCGGTCGAGTGCTTGACCCGGACATCGCGCCAAAAAAACGGATCAAGGATTTACACGCCCATGGACAGGCACTGGATACACCATCCGAGATTGACCGGCTTTCTGCGAGTCTCTCACAGCAGGATCTCGTTATGGGATCGCCATTGCCGTCGGCTTGGCGTGTTGGCATTCGTCCGTCGCGGTTTGCAAAATTGATAAACAAATTGAAGATCCGAGGCGAATTGAAGTACATCGGATCAGCTGAGCGGCCGGTCCTGGTTCATCGAAATCGATTAGACTTATTGGGTGAATCAGTTCTCAAGACAGTCAAAGAACAGTTGGCTCAGCATCAACCGCGGCGAGCGTTGCCACGCAATACATTAAACACGGCCTGCCGCGAGATTACTCATCCAACTTTGCTTGACGCTGTGTTTGCACACTTGATCGCGGAAAGGAAGTTGGTTTATGTGGGCCCGAATCTAGGTCCAGCGGATGTGCAAGTGAAGTTGACAAAGAATCAACAATTGGTGCGGACGAAGATGCTGGAAGCAATCGCCAGCGGTATGTTAGCGCCACCAACTGCAAAAGAGCTGTCAGCCGACCTGGACCAAAATCCGGAGCAGATCGAACCGGTCTTGAATTTGTGCGTTGAAGACGGTCTGCTGGTTAAGGTCGTCGAAGGGCTGTATTTTTCCCCGGTATCTCTCGAACAAGCTCGCAGAATTTGCGAGACTTTGTTGAACGAAATAGGTGAAGCCACCATGTCGCAATTACGGGAAGCATGGGGCGTCAGTCGCAAGTTTTCCGTTCCATTATGCGAGTATTTTGATGCTTTGGGAGTGACGGTTCGGAAGAAAGACGTTCGGATTGCTGGTCCGAAATTGAGAAATCCGTTGGAGATAGCTGGCTGCGGCTGAATGTCGTCAGTCAACTCAATGCATGCCGTGAACGATTCGCCATCAAATCGTCTGCAAGTTTTACCGCCTACCAGCGACCTGTTGCAACATTCGGGCGTGCGGCCGTTGATTGCGGAACAAGGTCGCGATGTTGTTATGGGTTGGATCCGTGATGCACTAGCGGACGTCCGCCGTGGCCTGTTGGCCGGAGAAACTCATGGTGACCGGAGGAAGCTTACAGATACGGTTGCCGAACGCGTCGCCCATCGGGCTGAAAGGGCCCGCCGCAATAAGTTCGGTCGATTAATCAATGCGACCGGAGTCATTCTTCATACAGGATTGGGTCGTGCTCCCTTGTCTAAAGCGTCTCAGACCGCTGTGGCGGAGTTGGCCGGAGCGGGAAACGTCGAAATCGACTTGGAGACCGGCGAACGTCGGCACCGTGGCTACCAATTGAACTCGGCTTGGCACACGCTTTCCGGAGCGGAGGATTCGTTGGTCGTCAATAATAACGCTGCGGCCACGCTGTTGACGTTGCAAGCTCTATGCCAGGGCAAGGAAGTCATCATCTCGCGAGGTCAATTGATAGAAATCGGAGGTTCGTTCCGATTGCCGGAAATTTTCAAGTTAAGCGGAGCGCGGTTGCGCGAAGTCGGAACGACGAACCGGACAAAGCTCAGCGACTATGAACAGGGTATCGGTCCGGAAACGGCCGCCATCATGCACGTGCATCCATCCAATTATCGCGTTATCGGTTTTACCGAGGAGCCGAGGATCGATGAGTTGGCGCGCGTGGCGCACGCGCATGCTCTGATCACCATTGACGACATTGGCAGTGGTTCGCTGATCGACCTGACAAAGTACGGTCTGCCTGCTGAACCTACGTTTTCTGAAAGCGTGGCCCTTGGGGCCGACGTGGTGTTGGGTAGCGGCGACAAATTGCTGGGCGGTCCGCAATGCGGGATCATTCTGGGCAAGTCCGAATTTGTGCAACGAATTCGTCGTCATCCGCTGGCTCGTGCCGTCCGGATTGGGAAGTTGACTCTGGCGGCGTTGTCGGAAACACTGGGTTCCTATCTTCGGAGTGAAGCCGAAAGCGAAATTCCCACGATTGCCATGCTGGCGGTTCAGGGCGGGACATTGTTGAAGCGTGCGCGTGCTATCGAGGAAAAAATTGGTGAGACGCAACAGTTAGCAATTCAGGTGAGCGAAGCGACTGCGCCAGTCGGTGGTGGATCACTTCCAGGAGCCGAAATGCCGACGGCTGTGTTGTCGCTTCAGCATCAAGCGGTGTCATCTGACGAACTCGCTCGATCATTACGGCTGGGACGAATCCGCGTTTTCTGCCGTATTCAACAGGACAAAGTGCTCGTCGATCTGCGAAGCGTCCAGTCCGAAGATGACTCGCGAATTGTTCTGGCCTTGCGACTGATCGATGGTCAAGAGAACATTGACTTGGTCTAGTCCTGTGCAATTGCGAATCCCGCTTCCGACCATCCTCGGAACCCACCGTCCATGGACATTACATTTGTGTAGCCCATCTTCTGCAGATTGTCGGCGGATAGCGCAGATCGAAAACCACCACCACAATAGAGGATGATCTCCGAAGTCATCTCGGGAATACGCTTCTCGATATCACACTCAATGATCCCCTTACTCAGATGGATGGCATTCGGCAAGTGACCACCCACCCATTCGCTTTCTTCGCGTACGTCGACCAGAAAGAACTGTTCGACTTGGTTCAGTTTGTCGTGAACGTCCTGTACCGTACATTCGCGGATGCGGGTCTTGGCGTCTTCGACGACTCTTAAGAACATGGATGAGTGATGTTTAGCCATTTGCAGGTTCCGTGTGCGTTGTTGCGATTTGTTGATGATAGTTCGACGGTCAACGGATGTCATCTGACTCTGAAAATTGGATTACGTCAAAACGCCATGCCACAATGCCCAGTCAAACACTTCTCAAAGACGCTGCAGAGCGATTTTGTTCAACTGACAACGCCACATATGGTCGGCTTAGTTCATAACAGGTAAGCAGACCATCCAGCCAAACTTTATCGTGACGTAAAGAGTTCGTGACGGAGCTGAAAGAGTTTCTCGCGTGGCATAAATCAGGTTCAAAAGAATCATTGGATCGGTGCCAAGAGCCGTGCCGTGCTAACCGCCAATTTGAACCAAAATGGTCGCTCTTGCAAATCGCTGCTCGTCATCACTTTGCAGTTGGAGAAATCACATTCAAGCATTGCAGCCACCTGTGTTGCGAATTCGCGATCGTTGACGACAGCAGTGATTTCAAAGTTCAGGCGAAATGATCGGTTATCGAGATTAGCGGTTCCGACCGCGGCAAACTCGTCGTCGACCAACAAGACTTTTTGGTGCAGAAAACCGGGTTGATAGCGATGTATACTAACCCCGGCTTGCTCAGCCTCTTTAAGAAAAGAGAAACCCGATAGATAGACGAGTACGTGATCGGGTTTCTGCGGGAGCATGATTCTCACGTCAACTCCGCGCAGAGCTGCCATTTGAAGCGCACACATTACGTGAATGTCAGGAACAAAATAAGGCGAAGCGATCCACAGTCGGCGCTTGGCCGAATTGATGGCGTGCACAAAGAACATGCCGCATGTTTCGAGTCGATCGGCTGGTCCGGACGGAAGAATCAAAACGTTTTGGTGAGAACCTTCAGTTGGTCTCGGAGTCCAATCTAGTTCGGGAAGTTCACGAGTCGTCCAATACCAGTCTTCTACGAAAACCAATTGGACGGAGTGAACGCAGGGGCCCGTCAGTTTGACATGTGTATCGCGCCACGCACCAATTTTAGCGCTGCGTCCCATGTATTCGTCACCGACATTCAGGCCACCAACGTATGCTTCCTGACCATCGACAACAACGATTTTTCGATGATTTCGGAAATTGAGTTGAAATCGATTTCGACGACCACGTGTTGAGTGGAATGGGCGAACGTCAATGTCAGCTTGTTTTAACTCGTTAACGTAGGATCGAGGAAGGCCGCGTGAGCCAATTTCGTCGTACAAAAAGAACACTCGGACGCCGGCCTTCGACTTTTTTTCCAGTCGCTGTTTTAACTCTCGACCAAGCGTATCGTCGTGTACGATGAAAAACTGAACCAGGATATAGTCTCGGGCTTTTTCGATTGCGTCGAAGATGGTCCCGAATGTCGCTTGACCGTCAATCAAAAGTTCCACTCGATTGCTTCGACTGAATTTCATCTTAACCAGGGCTTCCAGGACATAGTGCTCTGGATGCGGTTTCTCGGATACGAAACCTTGCTCGCGTACGTATTGTCGAACACGGGCAACCAATCGATGTATCTCCAGTTTTCCGGATTGTCTCGCTTTAATGTAGCCTTGAAATCTGTTTCTGCCAAAAACCCAATACAGTGGCAGTGTGAGATACGGAAAGATGACTAGGCAAATCGACCAGGCAATCGCTCCTTGAGATGTCCGCGCATACATTACTGCGTGCCCGGCTGTAACAACGCCCAGCAGCTCGACGACTGCAAACGCAACGGCGGTTACTGTTATGTCTTCGCTATTCATACAGCGGAGGCTTAGCCAATTCAGCGTCAATTGCGCGAGTGGCTTAAATTCTCGACAATCAGTTTTTGGAGTTCGTTGATTCCGTCGCTGACTTTTTGAACGTACAGGCTGCTTTCGGACTGCATCATGATGCGTTTGGCGGATATCAGGAAGAGTCCTGTCTTAAACAGTAGATCGTGCGTTAAGTCTTTCGTAAACAGTGCGCTTGCAAACAGCGCGGCAGTGATAATCAACACGACACTCGACGCCGTATCGAATGCTCTTTCACGGATGACTTCCTTTAATCCGCATTCAATAGATATCAAGGACCACACATCATTGCATCGTAGGCTCAGGAGGCAGCCAGATTGTTCAAACCGCCGCTTCTTAAATTCTTCACAAGCGATGGAGTGTCTCGAAACTTTTTCTGTCAAATCGCAGTGGTGACGGCAACGAATCGAGATTCGTGCCCACATCTGAAGAATTTGAGTTCAACGGCTGCAGGGCGTGCCGATGAATGGCGATGATAGTTGGTCAGTCAACGGTGGCGGCGGCTTGAATCGACAAATTTCTCATCGCACTTTTCCATCGTGATTCCAGAAAAACACGTTCTGATTCGAACGACTTTAGCAACTGAGTCACCGTCACAAAAATTCGTCGAGTGCTGTTATAACGGATTATCACGTTTGTATGAAAAGCGAATCCAGAATTCTGGGTTCATTCAATCCGCACGTCAATTTAAAGCCAACCCAGCTTGTAAGAGTGGCGATATTAAATAGCGAGCGGACTTTGCGAAAGGTGTGCCTGCAAATGAATGTTTCGCGGTCGCAACAGAGAGTTCATTTATAGCGAGATGCGCTGTCGGAGGTAGAAAGTTGTCCACCTTGAAAAACTGCGAACGGATTGGTGTGAAATTCAGTCGAATGAGTATTGTTTCATCATGGTTGATGTTGGTGGTAGTAATGACATTTGGATTTGTGGGAATGTACGTTGGCATCACACGGTCCTTGACGAACGAATTGACCCAAGTACGAACGGATCTAAAGGCTGTCGAAAAAAGAATGCAGTCATTGGCGCAAGTTGGAGAGCGGACAAACGAGACGAATGATTTGCTATCAAAACTCACGTTGCAACAAAATCAGTTGGAAGAAGCAACGGTTGCTTTGAATGCCATTCAACAGTTCCGTCAGAGCGTCCAGGTCGAATTAGGCTCAACATCCGAAGCCCTTCAATCGCTCGAACAACTGCGGTCACTCCAGAACGATCTAATCGAACAACGTGCTTCCATTGCATTGGCCGCCGAATCATTGGGTGAAATGATAGCGGTGCACCAGTGCTTGATCGAAAAACAAGGGTCTGCACTGCAAGCTCGCGAGATCATACAGCAACTGATGGCCTTAACCACCAAACTGAATTCCGAGGAACTGGATATCGCATTGGCGGACCAGAAACTGGAAAAGCTGTTGGTGGTTGAGTCTCGCTTGAACATTTCGGTCGACAATGTGGTTGATACGATCGAATCTCTGGAACTTCTGGACGATCTGCGAGAAGAACTAAACTTGCAAATCCATTCGATGGGAGAAATGCGTCGAGGCTTGATGGAGATCGTTTTATTGGAGAGTACAGTGGCAAAGGCCTTGCGAATGCTGGAACCGTTGACCCAGCTCGGCAACTTACGTCGCCTGAGCGATGCCGACGTCAAACAATCCGTGCGAACGATCATAGCAGAACGACGCTCTCGGTTGACGAGTAATCGATCGTCGATTGCACATGCATCGACTGACCAATCGCGGCTCCTTCACGAAGCAGATCTGTTCGAGGCAACCGAAAATGGATTTGTCGAAAAACTGCCCCCTTTTGTGCCCTTCGAGAAAACCGACCGTTGCCGTTGGCCAATGATACCGGTCGAACTTTAGGCCGTAGATCATCGGGCGATTCACGCTCAAAACCGAACTGTGCGATTCACTCCACATTTGTTTCGTCTAGACTCGCTTGTGAAGCCAGCTTGGTGGTGTTCGCACTGCAGCGACGCAAATAAGGTGTGCGGTGATGTTCCGCGAAGCCCTTCCAGGCGTAAGGGTCGATGCCCGAAACCTGAACAATGGCGCGCCGGTCATTAGTAGACGGCATGGGGAGATCAGGGGTTGACCATGGCAAAATCGACCATGCATTCATGGTGTGAATGACTAGTGTCCGTCGGTACTGATTGCTCTGATTCCTACGTGAGCAATGCAGCAAATAACCATGGAAAAATACGACCGAGCCCGCTTTGACCTCGACGGGAATTGAAGGTGATTCGTCAAATCCATAAGACATTGGTCCGGTGTCGAATTCGTCTGGATTATTGTGGTCGCACTGAGGATGGAGATAGCCCGTTTTGTGTGAACCGGGTATGATGCGCAGACATCCATTATTTTCATTCGCATCATCAATAGCGATCCAGATACCGGTCAGCGATCGATCCCTCGTCTGGATGTACAATTCATCTTGGTGCCATGCTTGACCTTGAAAGCTTGGCGGTTTGACGAACAGCATCGTTTGCATGCATTTGACGCTCCCATCCCACCAAGGCAGATGGGCCCCGACGATCTGGCTCAAAGCGCCCGCGATTTTGGGATGCTTGACGTATTCGACAATGACGGGACTGATCAGATGCGGATGATGGATCGCCAAGATGTTCGCAATTGCGTCATTGTCAGAAATGTGCTTTGGCAGAGGCTGAAGATTCTTTGAGGGGTATCTTCCTCGGGCGATGGCGACCGTTTCTTGTTTCAGCTCTTCCAACTCAGATGACGAAAGCAAATCTGGAACGACCAGGTAACCATCGTCTAGCCAACTTTGGATGTTCGGTTCCGAGAGAAAGTGTGGTACGTTGATGCGGCTATCTTCACAGATTGATGACATGATGCGCTTCCTTACCGGCAGACAGACTAAACGGTTTTTTAGAAGGAATTTCTTCGTTCAGGATATTCATACTAAAGCTGTTTGACGAACTAGCCACACAAGAAACTTGTTGCAGAAACAAGGGTATCATTCGCTTTGCACGTTGCCAACCAGATGTCGGGTCGTTGAACGCTTAGAAACTGTGTTCGACAAATCACGCCAACTCTATCAAGATTCGAATGGTTGGAAAAGTTTAGGGATGATCGGATTCTCATCGCAGTAATCGAGGAGCCTGGCTGAAAGAGATCTGGCGGCGCCGGGTTCGCCGTGGACGACGAAGGCCTGCCCAATTCTGGTTTTTGCAGCCATGTGTTTGAACCGCCACTTGAAATCCTCGGCATCAGCATGGGCCGAAAGGCCGTTCAGGCTTCGGACCTTTGTGTTCAGTGGAAATTGGCGGTCGAAGATTTTTAGTGCTGACTGTCGCTCGGCAACACGACGGCCTAGTGTGTGTTTGGCTTGGTAGCCTATGACGACAATCGTGTTTTGGGATTGGTGACCAAGTGTCTTAGATGATGTAAAACTCGGCCGCTTTCACACATGCTGTTGGCCGAGATTACTACAAATGGACCTGTCCGGTGGTTTAGGGCAATGCTTTCTTGCCGTGACGTTATATAGGTCAGACCACGAAATCCGAATGGGTCTGAATCATCGACTAGTAACGGCGGAACCTCGGCGTCCAGTACATGCCTGTGATGCCGGTATACGGATGTAATCCGGCGTGACAAAGGGCTGTCCACAAAGATCGGCATTTGTGGCAACTGGCCATCGTTTGCCAAGGTGTTTAAAAAGTAGACGACTTGCTGCGTTCGTCCTAAGCTAAAGGCGAGGATGGTGACTTTGCCGTCGACAGCTGCGGCTTCGCAAATGGTCTGCAATAATTGTTTCTTGAGATCATCCTCTGTTGGATGGCTTCGATCGCCGCAGGTCGATTCAGTGATCAGTATGTCGCAACCCGGAACTAGTTTGGGATCTCTGAGCAAGGGCAATCCCCGCCGACCAAGATCGCCGGTGAAAACGATTCGCCGCGTATCACCACGATCACGCAATTCAATTTCGACTATGGCCGGCATCGGAAAAGCGCAGGCGAAAATGGTATGACAGCTCGTGCCACTGACCAAATTCTAACGGTTCGAATAGGTTAACCACCTTCCGAGACGTGTTCTCTTTGGTACAGCGGCTCGATGGGCGGAAGTCCTGGCTTCTAATGATCCTGAAAATACCGGATATCTTCGGCCTGAATTTTGGCGCTGTCTTCGAGCATGATTTGGGCCACGTCGGCTGTTGCACGAGTGCAGAAGATGGGCGACCGAAATCCGGTACGATACAGACCGGGTAATCTTCCACAGTGATCGATGTGTTCATGCGACAAGACCACGCCGTCCAGTTCTCGTGGATTGCCAGAAAATTCTCGTTCTTGGCCCGTGTGTCGGTGCGATGTCCTTGAAACAAACCGCAATCCAGCAGGATGCGAATGGATCGTGTTTCAATTAAGTGTTGACTTCCGGTGACTTCGCCAGCAGCGCCGAAAAAGGCGATCTTCATCTCGCTGAACACTCCCTCAGATTAGTATTAGTTAAATATCGCACTTCACCTGTTTGCAACGGATCGTTAATCGCATCTCGGGTAGATTCAAGATGATTCCAAAACGGTGCTGGATTACATAAATCATTTAATGTTAAATCTTTAAGAAAATGAGTTTGACACAGATTCTTGACGTTCCTTAGAATAAACGACTGAAGCTGTTTTACCGTCGATACTCGTATTGCACGTTTGAGGCGCAGACGAATTGGCCTAGCTGTTGCGGCCGACTGAGATTTCCCGGTTTGTCGAAAGGAGATATTCATGGCTCCTGTCTTAACCGGAGTAGGTGCCTTGCGAAGGCTCTTTGCCGCTCTGGCTGAACAAACGTTTCAGGTCCAATTGGGAGTGGCTGATCCGCGGTTGGTTGACTACCTGGTGGAGCTGTTGGTGCGGTTCGTCAAGATGGATGCCATTTTTCGGATTCGCGACGCTCGTGGTCGGTGGCTACAGGATGTCGCGGAAATGCTGCTGGAAGCCCAGCAGCGGCAGGCGAAACCGCAGCGAGAAATCTATCGGCATATCGGCGATTTTACGCTGTTTTGGATCGGAGTGTATCCTGAGGCTTTGTCACGCTTGCGATCTTCTGACTGTAAGGACCATTTGATCGATTATTGTCAGCAGGGAAAGGAATCGTACTACATCGCTAGTACGTTTGACGAAGATCCGTACGGAGATGAGGCGCCTGTTCTGCGCCGGCTGAGTCAGGAGTTTGATCTATGTACGTTCGGCCTGAACCAGATTCGCAAGGAATGGGAGAACCAGCCGGAGTCAACTATACCCATGCCCTGGCGTGCGGAGCGCAATTGAAACGGTTGTTCGTTGAAGTCTGCGGGGCAAAGTAAAAAAGTCTCAGAAACTGAGTTTCTTGAAGAGAAATTTCAAAGTTTCAAGACAAGTTTGGACAAAAGACTCGTGGGAAGATCGGGCTGCAAAATTTGTGCGGTTCGACCAAGATTCCGCAGAATATTTTCGGCCGCGAGATAACCACTGCGGACGGCACCTTCCATCGTTGCCGGCCATCCGGTTGCTGTCCAATCGCCAGCAAATTGTAGGTTGCTAATCGGCGATTGCTGAATAGGCCGCAACTTGTCGACTCCTGGTAGCGGAGAAAAAACCGCTTGATGTTCAACGATAAGCCGAGAATGCAGGAGCTGCGAGTTGGCAGTTTCCGGCCAAACTTCAGTCAATTCTCGTGTAACTTCAGCGGCGACTGCCCGTTGTGACAGACCGGCTAAATTGCGGGCGGCGCTAATCACGATTTGATAGTAGTACATTTTGTCATCGTGGGAGTCCTGTCCGCCCCGCGAGTCTCGCACGGATTGCAACACCGACCGATTGAACATCCACTGGCTCAAACGATTGACGAAAACGGCATGGGGCAGCGTGGTGATTGGTCGGTCAAACCATAAATGGACGCTGGCGATCGGAGCTGACTGCAGTCGATTGACACCCGCCAGTTGCGGATGCGTTCGCATAGATACAGGTAGCAAGGACAATACCAGGTGATGCGGCACAGCCACAACAAAATGGTTTGCTGACAGACGCTGGCCGTCGCGAAGTTCAACAGCGACGACGGTTCCCTGATCCACAAGAAGCCGCTGGACGCCTGACCGAAGACGAATTGTGACCCCGCGCTGAGCTAACCATTCGGTCAACCGCAAGCCATACAAGTCGTCCAGTGGCACAACGGGGATACTCACTTCCCATCCACTACGATTGGCCAGAAATGCATCAACAAATACTTTCTGAGCCTGTGGGACGCTGATTCGGTTTGGTGTTTCGCCGAGTGCACTGACTAGGACTAGATTCCAAAATCGTTCGATTGCAGTCGCAGTCTGCCCGTTGTCCCACAACCATCGCTCGATCGTTTTCTCGCTCGTAAGATTTGGGTTGATCGCAGCCAGTGCTTTGAGTCCTTTGGCCAGCTGAAACTTATCTTGTCTTTTTAGATAGCTGATTTTGGAGAACGCTGGAAATAAGTGAAACGGTGCGGGTAAGCGGCTCGCTGTGAGTCGATCGCAATGCCATGTGGCAGTACTATTGCCAGGGCCGATAAAAAAGAGTTCCAACTCGCGGCGGAACAGGTCGCTCAGGCCGACAGTTCGACAGAAATGTTGAAAGTTTGTGCAACAGCCCATGGTGACGTGCTGGCAGTTGTCGATTTGCGTCTCAGTGGTTCGGTCGCCGAACGAACTGGCTCGCCCACCCAATCTTGGCCTGGACTCGAGCAACATTACCGAAACGTCTCGTTCCGCCAGCGCAGCCGCAGTAGCTAATCCAGCTAAACCGCCACCAACGATGATCGCCTTACTACTCATCTCGAAGGCCTATCGTATTGCTCGACGCACTTAGAACTTGCACTGTACAGCATATGCCCTTGCGTTATTGTTCTGATTATCGTGCTGCCGTCCATCGAACGGGAAATCAGGTAGGTTACGTTAAACGCACGTTGGCCGTTGCTCGTACACGTCGAAGATACTTTGTACCGCATTGTCCAGTGTCACGGTAAACAACAGACCGCCGCCTTCGACTGCAGTTACGTCTTCCATCGTGATTGCAGCCGTATCGTTATCGAGGATCGTTCCGATGGCTGTGTCACTGTCAGTTATCAAACGTCTAGTGGCATCCAGAGTTGCCGTCAGGCTATTGCATTCGGTGGATCGTATGCTGAGTATCCCTGCACGCTCAGGCATCTTCAACCGAGCCATCTTATTGTTGAAACGTCAAAGTTACGTGGATATAAATCCGGAGCAACTATTTGGAGACCGACTAGCCCACAGCGGGACCGTCGATCGTTTGTTTTTTGTAGTTCGTCACGAATTACCTGAGATAATAATGCAGCCGATCGATCCTCACGAAGTGGCGCACCACAATGGTTTTTTTACTCCAATACGAGCGACAAGAGTTCATGTGCTGGTATCGCAAGTTCCGGTTTGCCTTTCCCGGAGGTGTCAATGAATTCATTGAAAATGTTGAAGAGTTGCAACATGACATGCTTGTGCGGACACCGCCGCGTATTCTGTATTTCATCCCTACCCCGTATCGCTATCCAATCTATTTGATGCGATGAATTCTTATTGCTGAGGAACGAAATACATCGTCGTGAACACAAAAAATCTTGCACACTGCGAGCAACCGAGGTTGTGGTCATCAGCGTGTCTTGATGAAACAATTCACTGATATGTTTGGGCTACCGGCTCGTCCATAGGATCGGGGTAGGGGAGTCGAGCGTGCGATGATGATTGTGGGAGCCTGGGATGCCGACTCCGCGAATGAGAAAATTCGACCGAAGTGCAAACATGTGTCAAGGATCGGCGTAAAGCTGTTGTGACGTTCGTTGCGGCGGAGGGTTACCGCATGGGATGGGGTGAAAAATCGGAAATTCTGCGATTCGAAAATTACAAAACTTCGCTTCTCAACTACGACAGATCAAGGGGCTCCGTCAGTATCCCCGGCAGGATTCGAACCTGCAACCTCTGGCTTCGGAGGCCAGCGCTCTATCCAATTGAGCTACGAGGACAGAACAACGGAATTTCTCATGCTTCAGGGCTATACGAGAAAAGGAGCAAGACGTCAACTTCACCTTGCTTTCCACATCTTCCAGATTATTTTTCTGCGTGACAAGGTTTTCACGCCACATCCATTCGCCGATGAGCATTTGACGTGGTATACCCCGTTAGGGATGATTCAAGAACCTGTACGGTCAAAAAACACTGTTGGAACAGTTCTATTGGCCGGTTTCCCAGTGGGACCCGGAATTTGTGGCGAGACTTCTGGTCTTTCAGAACTCGCAACCAGTGACGCTTCCAAGCATACTGTCAGTTTCCAAAACCTGTACGCGACCATCCAGGAGCAGTGGCTTGGCGTCTCTTTGATATTGGCGCTGGTAGCTACATTGCTTGAACTTGCGCTCTTGCGATAACGGCTCACACAATCCTGTTTGTACCGGGATCGCGCGTCAGCAGCGACACCACAATCAATGTGATAAAGCCCAGCGGGATCGTGACGATTCCCGGCTGGCTGAACGGCACGACTGCCGCTTCGGCAGACAACCCGTAGACCTGCGTGAACGTGTCGGCACTCAGCAGAATCCAGGCCAGCGAACTAACCATGCCCACGATCAAGGCCGCGATCACGCCCTGCCGAGTCACTCGTTTCCAGTACAGGATCATCACCAGGGACGGAAGATTGGCCGATGCAGCCACGCTAAAGGCCCAGCCCACCAGGTAGCTCACGTTCAACCGCTGGAACAGGATTCCAAGAACGATTGCGATAGCTCCGACAAAGACCGATGCGATCTTCGCCACACGGACCTTTTCGTGATCGGTGAGCTGCACACCGAAAGAGCTGATCAACAGGTCGTGTGTCACGGCTCCGGCCGATGCCAGAATCAAGCCACTGACCGTTCCCAACACAGTCGTAAACGCGATGGCGGAGATAATTGCGAACAACCATTCATTGATGCTCTTGGCCAACAGAGGCGCGGCCATGTTGGTGTTGGTTACGTCAAGCGATCCACTGGTCATTGCTCCCAAGCCTAAATACAACGTGAGCACATAGAAGATCCCAATACTGGCAATTCCCACAATTGTACTTTTCCGTGCGCTAGCTTCGTCTTTGACGGTGTAATAACGAATCAAGATGTGCGGCAGCGCCGCCGTCCCGCCAAAAAGGGCTAGCATCAACGACAGGAAGTTGAGCTTGTCGATGAGTCGGTCACTGCGAATGCCGGCGAACCGCGGATGCTCGCCCGGTCGTAAAACCTGGCTTCCCGCAGTCGGTTTTTGGTAGTAGACCGTTGTCACTGAACCGTCATCTTCAGTAATCATTTGATTGCGCCAGAGGATGATTTGGCTCTCCTGCAACGTGCTGAAGAACGAAAGTGGACCGAGTGGACCAGTCTTGTCCCGCCCGTCCGGAAGTTGACTGATGTGACCTACCGGATGCAGTTCCGGTTCGCCTTTCTTTG
Source organism: Planctomycetota bacterium (assembly GCA_963582345.1). Classification (GTDB taxonomy): domain Bacteria; phylum Planctomycetota; class Planctomycetia; order Planctomycetales; family Planctomycetaceae; genus CAUZSN01. The sequence continues at coordinate 48,252 of CAUZSN010000004.1, read as the reverse complement.
TACCCTTGGGCAAACCGTTCACGAGCGTTCGTCCATCGGTGGTCGTGGTGACGCTTTGCGCTTCGCGTAGGAACAAGCGGTTGTCACCATCGATGGAGTTCTGCGGCTGGACTTCAATACTCCAGATAGTGACCTGACCCGTTGCGCCGTCACTTGTGCGGATAAACGGCACATTATTCCATGCTCCTTTACGGGCAAGAACTTTCGATCCAGTGGTTTTTTCAAGGAATGTTTTCAGTTCGTTTTCCACACAAGGCCCTAAAGTCCGGAACTCATAACCGTCTTCGCCGCCTCGCCCAGTTTGAAAACCGCGTGCTAGAATCATCACCGTCAGCACGGCGCTAAAAACGACCAACAGCGACCCTTTGAGAAACTGCACCCAGGTCGTCGAGACCATACCTGCGGTGACGACGATGATGATCACCGTCGTGCCGACCAATAGTACGCCCACCCAGTGAGGGAATCCCAACAGCGGTTGAATCAGGACGCCCGCGCCGACCATCTGTGGAATCAAGTAGAACACGCTTACTGCCAACGTGCTGATACCGGCGGCCAACTTGATGCCTCGTGATCCAAACTTGGCATCGAGCGCATCAGCAAACGTGAATTTTCCGAACCGTTTCATCGGCTCGGCAACCACGAACAACGCCACGATCCATCCGGCCAAGTATCCAATGGAGTACAAGAAACCGTCGTAGCCATAAAAGGCGATCATGCCGCAAATTCCTAGAAACGACGCAGCCGACAAATAATCGCCAGCAAACGCCACGCCGTTGACAAACCAGGGAATCTTTCCGTGGGCGGCAAAGTAACCTTGCGGCGACTTGGCCCGGCTGCCGAGAAAGAAACTCAGCCCGAGCGTAATGGCTACGAATAGAAAGAAGACGGCAACCGCAACGGCAGACGGCTCGTAAATCACTCCCAGTCCTCCTCGTCTTCGGCATTATTCTGTGTGGGATTGCACAGCCAGCCGTAGACAAGGGCCAGGATCAACGCTACCACGATCAACCCGAACCCGTAGAGGATCGCTAGATTAATTCCGGCCACGGGAGTGGTTTCCATCAGGTCAGGCCAAAACATGTTCAGCAGCACAAAGCCGCCGTACAGCAGCACATAGGTGCTGAACAAAATGATCCTGATGCGGGCATTGCTTGTTTCCATCGAGATGACTCATCGATGTGGGAAGAGGCACGGACGTGTACTATGCGTAGCAAGATACGGCGTGGGATGTTGAGCTGCAAGTTAAGGTTGGCATTGTCGCGGCAGTCGGCGATGTCATTTGTGCGACACGATGTTCCTCCGTGGTACGTGGCCAACATGCCAGATGGCAGAGTTAAAGACAGTGGTCTGGGACGCGAGGGTATTTGCTTTGCAATGTGAAGATATGACCGAGATTCGAAAGCTAGTGATCCGGACATCATCTCACGCCGGAGTGATGAAACCGGGACTTTCGATTCTCGTCTGTTTGTCGGTAATCACGGAACTCTATCGTTTATTGCACATTCGTTGTTTTCGTCAGTTTAACTGCCTAGAATTCAAGTGGTTCTACAATCTGGAATTAGTGGTGTGGCCACACCGATTATAATCGTATTTGAAAAACAACCGCGCTGGGTGCCCGAACTGCAGTGGCAGTTTGTCGATCACGACGTTCGTGTTCGAGCGTGTTGTTCGACGCGTGACATCGAACAGCATTTTAATAGTACGTTGAAGTGTGTGGTTGTGCTTGCGATGTCTGCGGGTGCGGCGGAATGCCTGCAGTTCTTGGGGCTTTGCGAGGGTCGGTGGTTCTTTCCGCCGGTCATCGTTATTGGTTCAAAGCAAACGGCCGAGCTGGAATGGCCATTGCGCGAGTTGGGTGCGTTCGCATTTGTCGAGGATCGTATTGGCGGTGAAGAATTGGCTCGGATTTGTCGGAGCCAATTTCGTGCAACACTTGGTGGATAGGAATTAATGGCTAATTCGAAGATTACAGAGGCTGATGTTCGGGAGAGCTTGAAAAACGTCGCTGACCCGGAAATCGGATGTACTCTGACAGAATCGGAAATGCTCAAGCAGGTGACCGTTCCGAACGACGGGTCTGTTCAAATCGAGGTGGAATTGCCTACACCCGCATATCCACAGCGCGAGCGTATTAGAGAGCGCATCAATGCGGCTATTTCGGGCAAGCTTCCCTTGGCGGGTCCGGTAAAAGTCACCTTTTCGTGGAGCGTACGCGGCAAGCAGTCCGGTGGCTCGATTGGCCTGCGAGTGAAAAATGTTTTGGCAGTTGGCAGCGGGAAGGGTGGGGTCGGGAAAAGTACTGTCGCGGCCTCTTTGGCTTACGGCTTGAAATCTTTTGGTGCCAAGGTCGGACTGATGGATGCTGACGTGTACGGCCCCAGCATACCGCACATGGTGGGCGCCACGGGCGAGCCGGCCATGGTTGAAAAACGGGGTGCCGATGGACAGGTAATTAGCCGAATTGAGCCGGTTGAATCTGACGGAATGAAATTAATGTCCATCGGATTCATGATCAAGCCGGACCAGGCCGTCATCTGGCGCGGCCCCATGTTGCACAAGTTACTCACGCAATTCTTGCAGGAAACTGATTGGGGAGAATTGGACTACCTGGTGATCGATTTGCCGCCAGGAACCGGTGATGTTTCGTTGACGTTGTCGCAATTGCTAGGGTTGGCTGGTGCTGTTGTCGTGTGCACGCCACAACAAGTCGCTCTGTTGGATGCCATGAAGGCCATCAACATGTTCCGTCAGGTGAAAATTCCCGTATTAGGCATCGTCGAAAACATGAGCGGAGACGTCTTCGGCCGCGGCGGCGCGAAAAATAAAGCCGAAGAATTGGGAGTTCCGTTCTTGGGCGAGATCCCTATGGAACCTGAAATTTGTGTCAAAGGCGATGACGGAAAAATATCCGCGCTCTACGATGACAATAATCCCGCCCGACCTCATTTGCTGCACGTCTGCGAATCGACGGCGATTCAAATTGCCAAGCAGATGCTGGAAAGTCCACAATTGCCTGGCTTGGAGATTCTTTAGTGCAGTTTTGTATTTTGTTCTCTAAGCGCCAGTCATTCCGCGAATTCTCCGCTCGAAGAATTTACGTGAGCAGTTGAGCGGAGGGTGCTTCTAATAAAAGGCAGCATGTCGAAAGCCTTGCTTGGATTGGTCTGTCCAGCGGTCTAAAATAGAGCTGCGAGCGGGCCAATGTTTGTGTGAGCGATTCAAAATGGTTGTGAGATATAGGGTTGGGCGAATTGCAAGCTATGACAATTGACGAACTCGTGGAGGAATTCGACGTTCTGTGCGACTGGGATGAGCGTTGCGACTATCTGATCGACTTAGGCTTTGAACTTCCGGAATTTCCGTCCGAAGCGAAGATTGCACAGAACCAGGTTTATGGCTGTCAGAGCAACGTTTGGATGATCTGTGAAATTCAACCAATCGACCCGCCAGTGATTAAAATCTTCGCAGAAAGTGACGCTATAATTGTCAATGGTCTGATCGCCCTATTAATGACGATCTTTTCCGGAAAAACGCCGCAAGACATTCTCGCGACGAATGTGGAGGGTATTTTCGCTCGACTGGGATTAGATCGACACCTGAGTGCGGCACGCCGTAACGGTCTATTCGGTATGGTTAATAAAATCCGCAACTACGCCAAACACGCGGCGTAAACGATATCTATCTAAAGGTCGCTTTGTAGAGTATGTATTCGATTGTGTTTCTGCCGGAGCAGCCGAAGGGCTAATGAAAACAATGTCCGAAACCATCTCGCAGCAAAGCTTTGATGTCGACGCCGTCCGCTGCGATTTTCCCATCTTGGGTAAGTCGTTGCCGAGCGGCAAACCAGTTGTCTATCTGGACAACGCTGCATCTGCTCAAAAACCATGGCAAGTGCTGACGAAAGAGGCAGAAGTCTATCAGAATTACTATGCGAACGCCTATCGTGGTGTGTACGAGTACGGAGCTCGGGTTGACGAAGAATTAGATGGCTCCAACCAGCAGGAAGGATCCCGGATAAAGATCCAAAAATTTATTGGTGCGAGTTCGCCGCAAGAGGTCATCTTCACATCTGGTACGACGATGTCGATCAATCTTGTCGCCAACGCCTGGGGTCGGAAGTTCCTGCAGCCGGGTGACGAGATTGTGCTGAATGAAATGGAACACCACGCTAACTTAGTTCCTTGGCAGCAGGTGGCTGCCGAGAAGGGAGCTTCGCTGAAATTCATACCTCTCACTGTCGACGGACGACTTGACTTGGATCGAATCGACTTGGTGTTGACCGATAAAACGAAGCTGGTCGCCGTTACTGGAATGTCCAACGTCTTAGGCACGATCAATCCGATTGCCGAGGTTGTCTTCAAAGCGAAAGCTTGTGGAGCAATCGTGTTAGTCGATGGCGCTCAAAGCGTTCCTCATCGGCCGGTGGACGTGTTGGATCCGCCGATTGACTTTCTGGCTTTTTCGGGACACAAGTTATTCGGTCCAACCGGTATTGGCGTTTTGTATGGCCGTAGTGAACTACTGGATGCGATGGATGCCTTCCTAGGCGGAGGACACATGATCGAACGAGTCTACCGCGATCATTCAACTTGGGCTGAAGTTCCAGCAAAGTTCGAAGCCGGTACGATCCCGATTGTCCAGGGCATCGCTTTGGGGGCCGCAGTCGACTACGTTAATTCGATCGGTTTCAATGCCATTCAGGCGTACGAACATCACCTGCTGGAATTCGCTACCCAACGACTTTCCGAGGTGCCCGGATTGACGATATACGGTCCTTCATCTGAGCACAAGGGCTCGATAATCAGCTTCACCGTCAAAGGAGCCCATCCCGAAGATCTGGCACAACTATTGAACCTGCGCGGCGTGTTTGTCCGCCACGGACACCACTGCACCATGCCGTTGCACGATCTATTGGGAGTGACGGCCTCGGTTCGTGCTAGCTTCGCATTTTATAACACCGAAGCTGAGGTGGACGCGTTGGTGGACGCCATTTTTTTTGCGCGTCAGAAGCTGCGACTTGATTAGGCACGGCTGTTTGTGTAAATCAGCACCTGCCCTGTCGCTTTGTCGGGACTATGTAAGTCACGCAGTGGCTCGTGAAAAAAATGTGCAAAGAATACCAAGGTTCATTGATTCCACTGGTAACACACAACTTGCCAGAACTGAGGTTCAGCCAGCGGCGAAATTGGGCGTCCGAGCAGGCGATCGGATTTCTAATACAGCAAGCGGTCGAGAACCCTGAAGTTGTGTCACTAGCTGCCGGTCTGGTTGACCCGGAGTTGCTGCCTGTGGCGGAAACGCGAGCAGCCCTGGACAAGCTGTTGGCTGATGAACAGCGTGCCAAACAGATGCTGCAGTACGGAACAATAATGGGTGCCGAGTTTCTGCGAGAACAATTGATCGATCACTTGGCCCACATTGAGAAGCGTTCACGGGATGACTTGAATATCGATATTAATCGAATCGTCCTGACGACGGGCTCGCAACAATTGTTGTCATTGGTTGGCGAGGTGTTATTTAATCCGGGCGACATCTGTCTCGTCGCGGCCCCGACGTATTTCGTATTTCTCAGCACTTTAAACGGTTTGGGTGCCTGCACAATTTCCGTCGAGACAGACGACGGCGGAATGCAACCGGAGGCTTTGGAATCCAAATTGGAACAACTGGAAGCCGAAGGCGAATTGGACCGCGTGAAACTGATCTATCTGGTCAGTTATTACGACAATCCGAGCGGATTAAGTCTGTCCGAAGAGCGGCGAAGTGCCATCGTCGAAATTGTCCAACGTTGGTCAAAGCGAAATCAAATCGTCATTCTCGAAGACGCTGCGTATCGCGAATTGCGCTACGACGGACCCACGTTTTCCAGCGTCTGGAGTTTTGACGAGTCCCAGGAAACCGTGATCTTGGGTCAAACCTTTTCGAAAAGTTTCTCCCCCGGACTGCGAGTCGGTTTTGGCGTTGTTCCTTCGCAATTGGTTAAGCCGATCTGCGATCGTAAGGGCAACGAGGATTTTGGATCGGCCAACTTCAATCAGCACTTGATCGCGACGGTGCTTGAGCAGGGTTTGTACCAGCCACACGTTGAACACATTCTGAATTCATACCGCGCGAAGCGCGATTGTATGTTGGATGCAGTGGATAAATACTTCAGCGGGCTGACGGGTGTTCGTTGGGTGCATCCACACGGTGGCTTGTACGTTTGGATGACACTGCCCGAGAATGTCGACACTGGGTTCGACGGTCCGCTGTTTAATCATGCGACAAAAGTGCAGAATGTAATGTACGTTCCCGGTGACTTGTGCTATGCCATCGACCCACCGCAGCGGCCGCGAAACCACTTGCGGCTGAGCTTTGGAGTGCAAACGCTTGAAGGCATCGAACTGGGGGTGCAACGACTGTCGAATGCGGTCCACTCAATCATTTGAGCTGAACAGACCAGCATTACCAAATTCCATACAACTCTTCGACAGGGCCCTCGCTCGGGCCACCCAGACTGCGGATTGCATCCACAAGTGGTGACGTCCCGAGCACTCGTCGATCCAAAGTCGATGCGCTACAATGCATCCGTGATGCATCTATATTTAATGACAGCAAAATGAGTGACAGAAATACGCCGTCAATACAACGCCCGCACAATTTCTGTTTCCAGAATGAACCAGCCTCATCCCGCTACGCTTGATCTGGACGAACTACGAAAGCAATGCGAGGTTCGTAGAGTGCGGCGATCCGGACCGGGCGGGCAACGTCGTAACAAAGTCGAGACGGCTGTCGTCATCCGGCACCTTCCGACTAGGGTCGAAGCGGAAGCCAACGAGCGTCGCAGTCAGGTCGAGAACCAACGAGTCGCGCTTAAGCGACTAAGAGTCGCTTTGGCACTGACGATTCGATGCGAATTCGATCAGCAGGCGGCACCCAGACCACTCTGGAAAACTCGTTGCCGAAACGGCCGTATTGTGGTCAACCAGAACCACGTCGACTTTCCGGCTATCTTGGCAGAGGCATTGGATGCGGTGTTCGCTTGTCAATTCGATGTAAATACAACTGCAGATAGATTGAACTGCAGTATGTCACAGTTGATCAAGTTGCTGAAAGTCGAGCCACGCGCGTTGCTGCTAGTCAGTGATCGACGCAGAGAACTCGGGATGCGTTCGCTGAAGTAACCGCTGTTTGCTCGTTGACAGCCCGTACCACTTCTGGTGTAGCGCAAGCGGACATCAATCCTGGATTGTTTACACTCGTGTACGCTAGATCGATCAAACGTACCTATGCCGGAGCTTTGGTCGCTTAACTACGATCAAACTGCTTGCAGCATGCGAATTACACTCGAACCGTTTGCGCTGCTCCGACAACACAGTTCAATCTCAAATGGGCATCTAAGTATTGAGAATTTTAGGCGACACATCCAATTCCTTCAATATGCTACGGATAGCGGACGAAATTGATTTACCTGAAGGGTCCGAAAATCGGAAAGAACTGCATCAATTTGCAATTGATAATGTTAAACCTTCTCAGCACGACCCCTTAACTATAAATTGCTTGTGCTCACAAAATTTGTTTACGGTCAAGACTTTGCAATTTGCATGTTTGGATATAGGTGGTGATGAATGCAGGCGAAGCTGGCCAGTTATTTTTGTCGGTCGGTTCGATCAGATGGCTAACATGGACTTCTCGGATTCAGAAAACACGTGTTGTGCAGATAGGAGCCACTGGCAATTTGCGAGTTACTCGAGGCAGGTTGGGTGGACTGGTGCGACGGCTTGAGGACTGCCGAATTGATCGAGATTATTATGAAGAGGAGACTAGATCTTGCGACCATTCATGAAGCGCACAATCGAATTCGATCATATGTTCACCGGACACCAGTGCTAACATGTTCGGCACTGGACGACATCATTGGCGCGAGGCTTTATTTCAAGTGCGAAAACTTCCAAAAGACAGGCGCATTCAAATCACGCGGTGCGTGTAATGCCGTCTTGTTGCTGTCCCAGGAAAACGCGTCAAACGGTGTCGTTACGCATTCGTCGGGCAATCACGCCGCCGCACTGGCCCGCGCGGCTAAGGTCAGAGGTATCTCTGCGCACATTGTGATGCCGTCAGATTCTTCCCTGATGAAAATCGCTGCTGTCAAAGGCTATGGCGGCCGAATTGTCTTTTGCGATCCAAATTTGGCTGCGCGGGATGAGACCGCTGATCGGGTGATACGCGAAACGGGAGCAGTCTTGATTCACCCGTACGATGACTTTCGAGTTATCGCCGGCCAAGCGACTATTGCGGTTGAGTTGCTTGAGGATATTCCCGATTTGGATGTGATCGTCGCACCGGTCGGCGGCGGAGGACTGCTTAGCGGAATGTTGTTAGCTGCGAAGAAGATCAAGCCGCAGATTCAAGTCATCGGTGCCGAGCCCCAAGCGGCTGACGACGCCTACAGAAGTTGGAAATCCGACCAACTGGTACCGGTCGGCCAAACCGACACCATCGCGGACGGATTAAGAACTAGTTTGGGAGAAAAGACCTATCCTATCATTTGTGAATTGGTGGACGACATCCTGTTGGCCAGCGAAGAGGGAATCATTCGAGCCATGCGATTAATTCTAGACCGGATGAAGGTCGTGGTTGAGCCTTCCGCCGCCGTGCCGATGGCAGCCTTATTGGAAAGCGACATTTGTTTATCCAGACGAAAAGTCGGCATTGTATTGTCCGGTGGCAATATCGACTTGGCTAGCTTGTCGTTAGCGAAATAACACGGATGTGCACACGTGAAGGGCAATTAGTGCGGTTAATCCAGACAGTTCAGAAAATTCAGGGTCGTGGAGTCGTACGGATGAATGACGATTTAGTGAATCGGGCGTATCTGGTGCTTGGATCGAACATCAATCCCGAACAGAATCTGCCGGCCGCAATTCGATTACTTGAGTCGTACGGCCGTATCATCGCGGTTTCTCGCGTATGGGAGACTCCGCCCGTCGACGGTTCGGACCAACCAAACTACCTGAATGCGGCGGTCATGCTGGAAACTTGGCAATCCGCTGAAGAATTGTGCCGCGACGTGACTCCAACGGTCGAGCGGTCACTGAATCGCATTCGCGACCCGAATAACAAGTACGCACCTCGAACAATCGATATCGACCTAGCTCTATTCAACCGCGAGATCCTACAGATCGACGATTGCCGCATTCCTGATCCTGAGATCGTCGTTCGGCCATTCATGCTGATCCCGTTGGCAGAAATTGACCCGGCATACGTCCATCCGGAGTCTGAACTAACTTTATTGGAAGTCTGTCAGATAACGAAATTAAAGGCGACTTGGATGCGTGTAAGGCGTGACGTGGTACTATGGCCGCATACCGAGTCGCATCATTAGGAATACGTGGATTTTCAAAATGTCTGTCAATTATTCGAGTTGGTCCGTTTGTTAATCATCCTGAATGTTCGCGGTTCTGTTTGCAGAGCGGAAGTTGAGCCTCCAATACATCGAGTGCAATTGAATCCTATGTGGTGCTTCACGAAACCTACAGAAGAAGAAGTTCGAGTTTTCTCGCTGCTCAAAGCAGGCCTCTGCTTCAATGCAGACTTGATCTTCCCCGGAGTCGGATGAGCTTGGACCGTTTCTGATCGAATGGGGTTCCGACTTCTCGATTGCGACGACGCCATTGTTTTTTTTGACTGCGATTCACTTTCACTACGGAGGCTTTACGTTGCCGATCGTTACCGGGTTAGCAACGCGTTAATAGCCTGGACGAACGGCATCGTACGCGACCGTCGGTACCGTAATGGGCATGCCTTTAGTGGCGATAGAAATCACAGCGACCTCGCTACAACCAGGTTACGTCTTGAAAGTCTTGGCTGTGTAAGTTGCGGTGTTCAGTGTGATGCTGGTTGGCTGGCTGCATTTACGGTTAGCATGCAGCCTGAGTGGCCACCGCTAATCCAAACTTTTCCGCGTCGATCAGTACGCGTGATTCGTTGCCGAATACGTTTCAAAAAATATGTTTCATGTGTGAAACCGTTCGGATCACGAGTGAGTCGCTTCAACCATTCGGGCGGCGAAGCGGCCAACGTCGGCGATCGCGGCTTCGCTTTTTTGTGGCTCTTCGCCTACCGGCATCATCTGCCGTACAATAGCTGAACCAACGATGATTCCGTCAGCAAGACCACGCAAGGCGTCGACTTGTTCGGGGTTATTGATGCCAAAGCCAACGGCTAGCGGCAGGTCGGTGTGGTCGCGCAGCCAGGTAAGTTGGCCTTTCAGTTCCGAGGGCAAGTGGTCGCGTACACCGGTCGTACCGGCGACCGAGATGCAGTAAACAAATCCGCTGGCTTTCTGCAAGATACGTTGTGCCCGTTCAGGTGTCGTTGTGGGGGCGACTAACGGGATCAAGTTCAACCCTTGTGATCGCACAAGTTCAGCAAACTCGTCAGCTTCGTCGCCAGGCAAGTCAGGAATGATCAACCCGGAAAAACAGGCATCCTTGGCCTGCTTGACAAACGTTTCTGTCCCAATACGGAAGACAATCGAGTACGAGACCATCGCTATGAATGGAGGACAGGGTTCGGCGTTTTGGGTCGTAGATCGACGGTTGTCATGCAACGACTTTACGGCGGCGAAAATGTCGCAGACACGCAGACCGCTTTCGAGTGCTCGTGTGTAGGCGGCTTGAATGACAGGGCCATCAGCGATCGGGTCGCTGTAGGGGAAGCCGACTTCAATTAGGTCAGCCCCTTGGTTAGTGAGTTCGCGAATTAACGCCAGCGAAGTGACTAATTCAGGATCACCAGCGGTCACGAAAGGCATGAACGCCATGTGTCCCTGTGCTTTCAATTCGGAAAACGTGGATGCGATCCGTGTGGAAATTGTCAAATTGTCTTTCCTTCGAGGTGAGCCACTTCGTGCACATCTTTGTCGCCGCGGCCGGAAAGGCAGATGACCACTACCTTGTCCGAAGCTTGCTGTCCGGCAATTTTCAACACATGAGCGACAGCGTGAGCACTCTCGACCGCGGGGATGATGCCTTCTAACCGGATCAACGAGTGAAATGCCGCAAGCGCCTCGTCGTCGGTGACGTTCAGATATTCGACGCGGCCGATATCTTTCCAGTAACTGTGTTCAGGTCCGACACCAGGATAATCCAGTCCGGCCGAAATGGAGTGCACGTCCAGCGTCTGGCCGTCGTCGTTCTGCAGGACATAACTATAGCTACCATGCAGAACTCCCTTGTCGCCGCATACCAGCGTGCTAGCGTGTTCGCCGGAATTCGAACCGCGACCGCCGGCCTCGATGCCGGTTAGTTTCACGCAATCATTGACGAATGGATAAAACATACCCGCCGCATTCGATCCGCCGCCGACGCAAGCCACCACCTCGTCGGGAAGCCGGCCGATCGAATCCAGGCATTGCTGTCGGGTTTCCCGCCCGATCACCGATTGGAAATCTCGGACCAACATCGGAAACGGATGTGGCCCTACGACCGAGCCGATAATGTAGTGCGTTGTCTGTACCGAGGCCATCCAGTCGCGCAGGGCTTCGTTAATCGCGTCGCGCAAAGTGCACGAACCGCTAGTCACCGGACGAACTTCGGCTCCTAGCATCTTCATGTTGAGGACATTCGGTCGTTGCCGCCGGATGTCCTCTTCGCCCATATACACGACACATTCCAGGCCGAACCGAGCACACGCCGTCGCTGTGGCCACTCCGTGCTGACCCGCCCCAGTTTCTGCAATAACGCGATTCTTGCCCATACGCAAAGTCAGCAACGCCTGTCCGATTGTGTTATTGATCTTGTGGGCACCGGTGTGGTTGACGTCTTCCCGCTTGAGGTAAATCTGGGCACCGCCGAGTTCATTCGTCAGTCGCTCGGCGAAATACAGCGGACTGGGGCGTCCGACGTATGTTTTCAAAAGGTGCGAGAGTTCCGTCTGAAAAGATTCATCCTTTCGCGCATTTTTGTATTCTTGAGTCAGTTCTTCAAGCGCGCGCATTAGCGTTTCGGGAACGAATCGACGTCCGAATTCTCCAAAGCGTCCTAAGGCATCCGGCACATTCGTCGTGGCGATGTTCATTGCTGTTTCTTAATGTAAAATGGCCGAGGAAGAACGAATTGTCATTATTGAACGCGGCTTCACGGTGGTCAATGGCACGAATTGGACACGCGACATGTCGACGTGCTTGACGTCGAAAACATTGTTCAATTGTGTGCCGTGGCGTGTGGCTGTCAAAGGGTCGATCGTCATGGAAGATTCCGAAGATGTGGTCGAGTAGCAGATCAGAGACTACGGGTTCAAAATAACCTTGTCGCCCCGAGTCCCGGACTTAATTCGCCGATAACTCGGGTATTGGCTGCAGTCGTCTTTCGGAGAAAACGAGCTGTCAATTGGCAAGGTCGGTTTGTGGCCGATCCGCGTATTCGGAGAGCATTTTTCGACGCAGCGAGCTTGCAATATTTGCCGCTATCCGTCTCGAAGCGAGTGTTAGACAAATATGGCGATATGATCACGCCTTCGTTCTTCTGCAACGTCGGTTTCGGTAGTACAATCAGTTGTTGTTCGATATCGTCGCCTTGACTCCGGACGATGTCGTTTGTGGTGACCGTTAGACGGTGACTCTGCCGACCTGTTTTTTTGGATTCCCAAATGTCTTTCCTTTTTATTGTGAGGACCACATGAAGAAGTTACTTTGGATTCAGACGGCCATAGGTGTTTGTTTCACGTTCGCATCCTGTAATAACTCGTTGACGATTTCAGTACCGGCACACGCGGGCGACCAGAAATGCGAATTGATGCAGAGAGCAATTTGCGTCGTCCAGCCAACTAAGGGCAACAGTTGCCGTGGCATCGTCTACTTTGAAGCGACTAGTAAAGGAAAAGTGAAAATCACAGCCATGATTTCGGGATTAATTCCGAATCAGAAGCACGCGATTCACATCCACCAGTATGGTGACATTTCGGATCTGTCGGGCAAGAGTGCGGGTGGGCATTACAATCCAGAAAATCATCCCCATGGTCTGCCACCTGAGAAAAAACGACACGCTGGCGATTTAGGGAACCTTGAAGCCGATCGTCATGGCAAGACTAAACTCTTGTTGACCGTCGACAATATTTCAATTGCAGGCAAAAATGCAATTCTCGGGCGCGCCATTGTTATTCACGCAAAACTGGATGATGGTGGCCAGCCAACTGGCAATGCAGGTGCACGAATCGGTTTTGGAGTCATTGGGATTGGCAAAGCAGCGGGATAATTTTCGAATTAACCGGTAGTCTTGATTATTCATGAACGAGTAGACCGGATCGAGCAAAGGTCACCGCGTCGGGAACTTTGGTTGCTTACCGATGGTCAAATACCAGACGGACTGTTCAGTTTCAATTTCCCGTTGGCGCTTATCCAGCAACATGTAGGGCAACTTGGTTCCGGTCTGCGCGAATAATTCAGATTATCGCTACATGTTCGCAGCATCGGCTTCGCCTAGATCACGTTTCGCGTGATGAACCTGCGTCTCGGGACGCAACATCAGCACAGTGGGATCCACTGGCGCGGCCCTGTTGGTTGGCGAATGGCTTGAGTCTAAAACCCGAAGAAGCTGTTGGCCGCAATACTTGAGTTGTTGGATGAATGCTCAACCCATACTCGATGGCATTTAATGAATAGCCAAGCAGATTGCTCGGTTTGGGAGTCGGTACGGCGCAGTCACGGAATCGCCAGGTGAAGGACAAGGGAACGTCTGCGTTGAAAACACCTGCTGAATTCGCGTGTCCCATGCCCTACCATCCCAACGGCATGGGTGCCGTGATTATATGATGCTCTAGGAATCGATCCCACCACGATGATCAACGATCGTTTAGCTTCTCGTGCATCTCAATACGGGCCACGTCATGGACGTTCTTCACAGCAGTATCGCCTGATCGAGCTCCGCTAGGCAGTTACTAGACTGTTGGTGTAGCGTTTTGCCGCACTGGAGTCCCTGTGTGTTGCAGAGCACCGCATGCGGTATCCGTCCGAATAGATTTTCGGATTCTCCTAGTCTATGATTTTCGGACTTTTTTTTGGAATAACGGCTTCGATCGGCATTGGCACACAACATGCACTCCTTTGGGAAGCTTTGTGAATAACACACTCACACACAATTCCGCTATTCGCACATTACAGATCGAGGAGCCTACTATGCGTTTAACCAGTTGGACCCGACGAATTTCCCAAATACTCTCTTCCGGTCACCCCCGAGCTCGCCGTAGCCGTCGCGCGGTCGTCTCGGCCGAGTTGCTGGAAGCCCGGACTTTGCTGACCACGATGTTCTATCTCGACTTCGGTATCGCCCTGCCCGCTGGTGGTCTGTCAACTACTGTCGAGGATTTTCGAAATATTGATGGCTCTGGAACCAACGGTTTCGGTACAGGCTCAAATGTCTCGGGCAGAGCCGGTCTGGTCAACACCGATCAATTGGACTTCAACTCGATCCAGTTCGATTACAACGGTGACTTGGTCATCGACGCTGCGGATGCTCTAGCACTGCAGAATGACGTGTTGCCAATTGTGCAACGTGAACTCGCTGCGTTCGATATTGAGGCGATCGGGGTCGGCGCATCCAGTTTCTTGGACGTCGTTACCACGTTGAACAGCAACGACGAGCTCGGTGATCCCGGATTCGATGGATTTGGTGAAAACGACGTGTATAACTTTATTATGGAGATTTCTTCACCGGACATCACGACTGACGGTGGACTGCTCGGAACGGCCGGCTCCCTGTTCGGGATCGCTGCTGGGGAAGACCTCTTCACTGGCACAGGCAACAACCACGATGAGGCCACGCTGACATTCACTGACACGATCGTCTCGTCCACCAGCGGTGTCCCAGGCACGGACGAGTTCAACGAGAACTTGGCACACCGAATCGCCTACACGACCGTTCACGAGGCCATGCACACTTTTGGGCTGTTCCATACCAGGGGACTGTCTGCCGAAGAACGCTTGCTCTCCAGTGGCGACACCATCCGATCAGGTTCGGTGACGCGGGAGACTGACAACATCGTCACGCGATTCGACCTCCAGCTCAACGGCAGCGGCACGCTAGTCAACAACTACGAGATCCTGTCCACGGATGCGGACATTGGCCTGCGAGACAGTGATCGTGATGGAGTACCTGATTTCGCCTACGTCACCGGAACTGGTGCCCACGATTTGATCACGTTGACCGACCTCGGTGGTGGTGTGACCCAGGTTCAGATCGATGCGTACTTTGACAGTGCCATGACTGACCTGATCCGCAGTGACAGCTACACGATCACCCAGGGAGTCGACACCGAGGGCGGGATCGTCATCGACTCGAGTGTGGGTGACGACCTGATCCAGATCGACGCTGCGGTCACCACCGATGTGCTGGTCCATGCGGGCCAGGGAGATGACGTCGTCGAGAGTGGTTCAGGTAACGACCGGCTCTTCGGTGAAGACGGCAATGATGTTATCTCGGGTGGAGTCGGCAACGACGTTATCTTTGGTGGAGCCGGCAACGATGTGCTCAACGGCAATAATGGTTCCGACCTGGTCTTCGGGGACGATGGAGACGACATAATCCGCGGTAATGCCGGCAACGACTTCCTGCTGGGCGGCAACGGCCTCGACGTCATGTTCGGTGGTGCGGGTAACGACTTCATGGCTGGCCAGGACGGCAATGACCGAATGTATGGTGAACTGGGCAACGACCGGATGTATGGTGGTAACGGCTCAGACATCATGGCGGGCAACGACGGTGATGATCGGATGCACGGTAACCTAGGCAACGATGTCGTGTTGGGCGGCAACGGCCGCGACGTCCTGTTTGGTGGTGCGGGCAACGACGTCATGGTTGGCGGGGACGGCGGTGACCAGGTGAACGGTGGCCTGGGCGACGACATCATGTTTGGTGGCAATGGCTCAGACATCATGTCGGGCAACGACGGTAATGACCGGATGTATGGTGGTCAGGGCAACGACATGATGTCTGGTGGCAATGGCTCAGACATCATGTCGGGCAACGACGGTAATGACCGGATGCTCGGTGACCGTGGCAACGATAGGATGTTGGGTGGCAACGGCCGCGATGTCATGCTCGGTGGTGCGGGTAACGACTTCATGGTTGGCCATGACGGCAATGACTTCATGGCTGGCCAGGACGGCAACGACGTCATGCTGGGCGGCAACGGCTCAGACTTCATGCTGGGCGGCAACGGTAACGACGTCATGCTGGGCGGCAACGACTTTGACTTCATGTTCGGCCAGGACGGCGACGACATCATGATCGGTGGTGTCGGAGCCGACCTAGTCTTCGGTGGACCAGGAGTGGACCTGATCTTCGCCTAAAACCTCTCACCCCGTGACGACTCAAGCCGGGTGGTCAACAGCTTTTCCTGGGACCACCCGGTTTGTCGTCGCGCCGGGGCTCATCGTCCCACGAGGTGTTCCAGAGACAGCCTCTGATAGGACAGCGTCGCGTCCGATATCCAGCAGGATTTTCCGAGTTCACGTCATCCGTTCATCAAAACTGGTGCGGATCGAGTGATGGGCGCGTTCGGTGTGCGAGAACGGGTTGGCGAATAGTAACACGTATCGATCTTTGTCCCCGGCGAGATAGTCGAAGTGGAACATACTGCCGTTGCAGTTGGGCTCGATCAACGTCATTCGGCTGGGGGGTCACGTTGACGGTTTCAAGGAAGACGTATCTATTTTGGCCATTGAGATAGACTGAAGCTTCAGCATCAGCTGCCATGTGGCGCTGGCTCGCTGAATGGCCGATGTTCATTTTCATCCAGGCGGTTTCCTGATTCATTGGTGATCATGCACCACACTGATCTTGTTATGTTCTCAACCCTGGAGTAGAGAGTTCGGCCTCGTTGGGGCTGTCAGTGCTCCTATTCCTTATTGGTTGACGTTGACCAACACTCGCGAATTGCCTGTAGCCGTCGCTCCACAGTTCTGACGCTACAGGTCAATTTTTGAGCAATCTCCACGTTTGAGTAGGCTTCCAGCTTCCACAACGCAATTGCCTTAAGTTCCTCATCATTGAGTGCAGAAAGCATTTTCTCGATTTCTTCTGCCATTGCGACGATGAATTCCGGTGTTGGTTCGTTTCCTTCGAGTAGGTCAAAGTCGGCCCCAATCAAGTTCCAATCACCGGGCATCATCACGGCGGAGTCTCCTCGCACGAGTCCCCCTCCCCTTTTCTGACGATGTAAGTACTTGACTTGGTCGCGGACCTTTCTGGTTGTGATAACAACTAGTAGCTGCCACAATTCCTGGCGATCTGACAGTTTTGAGAATCGTCCTTCGCGGATGCCCATAATGAGGATTTTCAAGACGCTCGAAGCCACGTCTTCTTCGTCGGCCACACGTCGCGACCTTGCTCCCAGTCGATGACGTGCCAACCGGACAACCTGATCAAAACAGAGTTGCCACAACAAATTTTCCGACGAGTCCCGACCAAACTTAATCTCATTCAGCCACTCGCTGACGGGCTCATCATCCGCGAACTGACTGGGCTGAGTTACGGGAACTTCTGGCTGGAATTGAAGCTTTGGTCCGGATGGCCCGAACCGAACGACCAAACCCTCTCTAATGGGGACAAACGACACGCGCTGCCCATCGACGTAGATCCCATTGCGTCCGACGCTGGCACATTTCCACGAGTCTTCTAAATGAAAAACAACTCCGTGCAAGCGGGAAACTTCACGATGTCTTAAACAGATATCGTTTTCAGGCGCGCGGCCAATGTGAATCGTCGAAGGTGCAGGGAACTGCCACTGCCGCGAGGCGTCTTTTTCCTCGAAGACGAATAAGGTCGCTTTCTGGTCCTTCTTTCGACCGGACATCAGACACGCGCTTTCGTGAGAGGGTCCGTTTGCGCAGCCCGTGGAAAGTCGACTGTTAGAAAGTCGTCAGCGTACGAGATCCCGGGAGCTTCGTTGCCGGAACGCCAGCATACCAAAGATCTTGATAACAAACAGCCCATCGCTTCTAGCCTTCCAGCATCATCGTAATTTCGCATACTTCCTGATTGGCCAGACAAAAACCGACCAGATGTGGTTGGCCATTCAGGTTGAGCATGACATTGTGCGGCTTCAAATCGCGGTGAACAATGCCCGCCTCATGAGCGTGATGTAACGCGTCGGCAATCTTTACGAACAACTGGGCGATGAACTGGAGACTACAAGCACACTCGCCTATTGGTTTCCCACGTCGCTCACTTCGGTTACGATGTATTATTCCGCGTTGGGTCGTGCCCCGTTATCTTTGTCGACCGACAGTCAGAACGTTGCTAGCACGCGAGTCATGGCAAAGGCCTGGTTCATACAGCAGACAGGAAAGGTCTACGGACCATACTCGTCCGCACGCTTAAAGGAGCTTGCAGCCGCAGGACAGATCTCGTCCGACGCCCATGTTTCCAATTTTTTGGATGGTCCATGGCATCCAATTTCGCGCGTTAAGGGGCTCAAAATCCCGACGACGCTTGCGTCCGCGGCTCCGCTACTTGTTCAGACGCGAGAAATCCCGTCTCAGAGCGCTGGAATGGTCACTACTAAACAACCGCGATCAGGACAATTTAGGAGTACCGAATCCACAGTCTGGTCAGGCCGACCTTCACAGATTACGAATATCAAGACATTCATCCTTTGCGGTCTGTTCTGCTGGCTTGTAATCCCAGTGTTTGTCGCTGCTTGGCGCTGGCTCGTTATCCAATGCATGCGTTACGAACTGACAACACAGAGATTTAAGGTCTCTCACGGTGTTCTGTCTCGCTGCATCGATGGATTAGAACTGTACCGTGTCAAAGATACATCATTCTCACAGTCGTTCTTTCAACGAGTTTTTGGGATCGCGAGCATCATCATGACCACATCCGATTCATCCAGTTCTTCGGTAATGATCGACTCCATTGCCGCGACTCAAGCTAAGCAACTGCGAGAACAAATACGAACACTCACCGAGGAACTTCGCGATCGCAAACGAGTACGCGAAATCGACTACACCTAAACTGTCGAACAAGACAATAGACGGCAACAGCACAGAACAACTGTGGTTCATTGCAATTGCATGAACGGAGAGAGCGGGATTCGAACCCGCGGAGGCGGCGTATACCACCTCACCGGTTTAGCAAACCGGCGCATTCGGCCACTCTGCCATCTCTCCCGTGAAAACTATAATGCGATTCGTTACGAAAGCAAGACGGTTGTGACAGCCCTGGCTCGATTTTCTCGTATCGATATTGCCTTTGAGTGAACCGTTTGTTTCAACTGAACATTTGCTCGGTCGCGTTTTGCGAATTACTGATCAAAGCTATGGAAAAAATTGTTTGGGATAAGGGGAAATCATGTTGTGCCTACTAACCTGGTTTGTCATCTGGCAGTTGCCCTGAGGTGGTGGATTCACCAGACGTGAATTGGTAGAAATAACGAAAGAACTCACTTGGACCGGGAAGATGCTTATGGTCGACAGTGCTTACATCAAACGAGATAAATTGTTGGATGCGGTTCGCGGTTTTCGGGGATTGGAAATGGCTGATTGTGCAATTCGTGAGCTGGACGCAATCGCCGATCTCGAGAAGTTCCAGTTTTAGGTGAACCAGTTGCGGGGCGAAGCACTGCGAAAAAATAAAGAATTCATGGCGGCATTGCGGGCCTACCGACAGACACAGGTCGAACAACCAGACGACTTGTCGGTTGGATTGGGGATGGCCTAGTGTTACAAGCGAACAGATCAACTTCGCAAGGCCATCACCGTCATGAAAGATACGTATCGAGTGCACCGGTACGAGCCGATCGTACTGTATAATTTGGCGTGTTACTTGGCGCTGGCTGGTGAAAAGGAACAGGCCCTTTCCTGGCTGGGGCGGTCTTTGAGAATACAGCCGTCTCTGCGCAAGTTGATCCCCGATGACAGCGATTTTGATCAGCTGCGCCACGAGCCAGATTTTCGACTCGTTGTGGGGAAACCGGAATCTGTATCCAGAGCGTGACAGAGCGAACGGAATGGACGTGGAGCTCCAACGGTTACGAAATCATATTGCCGAGTTAGCCAGTGCGCCTCGACCGGCAGAAAGTGAGGCCCTTCAGCAGGCTCGTGTTTACGTCATAGAGCGGCTACATGACGCTGGTTGGCACGTTACGCGCCACAAATTTGAATCGGAAGCGGATGACGGTGTTGGGTTAACGGGAATCAACCTGATTGCACAACATGCCGACCGTCCTCTGTCCAAAGGGCCTCGGTTTTGTCTGGGCGCGCATCTTGATTCGCGACCTGATACGCCAGGCGCCGATGACAACGCCAGTGCTGTACGCCACGTTGCTGGAAATTGCTCGCACACTGCCAGATCTCTGGCCGCAGCAGCCGAAACTGGACTTGGAACTAGTGGTCTTTGATCTGGAAGAAAACGGGATGCTGGGCGGATCGGAACACGCGCAGCTGACAAAGGTTGGGGCGATTGATTTGCATGCCATGATCTCACTTGAAATGTTGGGCTACTGCACGCATATGCCGAATAGTCAATCACTGCCTAAGTCATTGATAGGTATGTATCCCAATACGGGTAACTTCATAGCGGTGATTGGCAATCAACACTCCGAACGGCTAATCGAAGCATGTTGCGACGGAATGCAACGAGTTGATGGCCTGCCAGTCGAAATCTTGGCGGTTCCGTTTAACGGAAAATACTTGCAGGTGACGCGACTTAGTGATCACAGTCCCTTTTGGGACGCCGGTTATCCGGCCCTGATGATTACCGACACCAGCTTTCTACGAAACCCGCACTATCATCTGCCGACAGACACGCTGGAAACGTTGGACTTGGAATTCCTGCGCCAGGTAACTCAGGGTTGTTTGGAAGCCGTACGGCACATCTTGGCTGTCGGGCTTTGAGCAGCGTGCGGAAGACGCTCGCTTGTTCATGGTAAGCGCTGGACACCGGTCAGACAGATGTCGTCGCTTTGCGTTCGACCTTCGCAATGCGTCTTGACGTCACCGATGATTCCCGTCGCTAACGATTCGATTTCGGGTGGTCCTTGCGAGATGTAATCAGACAGATGTGCTCGGCCGTACAGTTGGTCATTTAAATTGAGTGCTTCGGTGACACCGTCGGTGTAAAGCAGCCAGATGTCATCGGGTTTTAGCGAAAAGGTCAACTCCTGGAATTTCTGGTCATAGACGATTCCAAAAGGCATTCCTGATTCCTGTTGGCCGATCGCTTCGACGTGACCAGTCGCGTCTCGTCGTAAGGGAGGTAAATGACCGGCGTTGGCGACTTTGAGTTCATGTTTCCGTGGATCGATCACCATCATGGCACACGTGATGAATCGAAATCCGAGAGTGCTAGTCGTAAACTCAGCGTTTAAACCGGCCATCGCATCTGCCAGTGTTGGCTTCGTCAATAAGTGGTAGCGAGTCGAAG
Source organism: Planctomycetota bacterium (assembly GCA_963582345.1). GTDB lineage: Bacteria > Planctomycetota > Planctomycetia > Planctomycetales > Planctomycetaceae > CAUZSN01. Next base: position 26,851 of record CAUZSN010000004.1, on the reverse strand, counting down.
AATAGAGTTTCGCCATCAGTAGTGCGGCTGGAACTCCATTGCCGGAAACATCGGCTATTGATATGGCGATTTTTCCATCCGGGAACGTGATATAATCGAAGGAATCGCCGCCGACGCAATGGGCTGCTTCATAGTAATGGTGAAATTCGTATCCTTTCACTTGCAGTCGTCGATTGGGCAAGAAACTCAGCTGCACCTTGGTAGCGAATTCCAATTCGCGTTCTAGATCCCGGCTCCTTAATTCCGCTTCGTGGAGTTTTGCATTTTCGATTGCCAGACTGGCTTGCGAGCCAACGCTTACTAAGAGGTCTAAGTCGTCCTGTGAAAACTCATACTTCGCCTTGTTGGTGGTGATTTGGATGACCCCGAATGCTTCGTCCTCGGTATTCAGTAGCGGGACACAAGCGACCGAGCGAATTTTCAAGTTCGATACGCTCATGCTGCCTTGGAATCGATCATCGTGCGCTGCATCAGCACTTAGGATCGCCTCACGCGACTTCACAGCCTGATCGATGATTGTCATACTGACTTGAGTCGAATCTCCGCCTTCCGTAGTGCGCGTCTTGGTTGCTTTGACTTCGAATTGATCCGACTTTGGATTCTTAATTAAGACGACCCCTTCATCCGCTTGTACGAAGACCTTGAACAAGGCTTCCAAAATCTTGTTCAACACTTGATCCAGTTGCAAGACCCGTCTTAAACTGTTGCTGATTTCAAGGATCGCGTGTAGTTTTTCCTCCGGGTTCACACCTAGTCGCATTTGCGTTGATGAATTGAGGGAAAACGTGGCAATGATGGAGGAGCTGTCGAGGCCTGACAGTTTACTTTCGTTGTCGGCAGCTGGTTTGGAAAGTTTTACGACGGCGATCTCAACACGCTGGCCCGGGTCCAATTCCAAGGACTTATCAAGAGAAAACTGAAACACGAAGTCTCCTACTTCGATCGTGTCACTCTCGTTCAGTTCCATCCGTTGACCGATAGACACGCCGTTAAGCTGTGTGCCATTCCGGCTCTTGAGATCTTCAAGATAAAAACCGTCATTGTTTTGGACAATCTGTGCATGTTGCCGGCTGACTGCTGCATCATCCAAAACGATTTGGCAGTTCGGATGTCGGCCAAAGATTGTCTGCTGGTCGCGAAGCTTGATGGTTGCTCCGGGGTCGTCCCCTTTAAGCACTTTTAGAACAGCTAATCTACCACCTCTCCCAATTGCCGACATCACCGGTATCCCGATTTCGATAGAATGTTCTGTTGTCTGGGATTCAGCACGTATACATCAGAGGGCGAAACAAACTATTTTAGGCCCGAGCTTCCGTGCAAACGGGTATGAAGTCAAGAAGACATTGTTGTGGAGTTAGACGGTCAGGATACAACAATATGTTGAGCATAGCGAATAAAAATGCGAGAATTCGCGTCAACCTAACCACCGCCTACAGGCGGCATCACCATCAATTCGTCATCGAGGGTCAGAGCGTAAGTGCGATCGAGTTCGTGTCGATCGTTGACCATAACTAGATGGACGTGATTTGATGGGATATCTAATTTTTTCAGGACGCCGTCGATTGTGGTGCCGTCGGGGACATCCAGAGTGTTGCCGTCCGCTAATTTAGCTCGCAGATTTCCCATTAGCTTCAGGCGAATTTTCATAGGTGTATGGTTCCCAGATGTCTAATGAGTCGCCTGATGTGGTTAACTTTTCTTTGTGCTGAAAAAAACGTCGTGTGCGGGACTAACTGTCGTTGTAGGTTCAACACCGCTGAAGCGAAACTGGCGTGATTTAGCCGGACGGCCTAAGAGTGTCGTGCCGACAAGTTTTTCAGCCACCTTGGAAGCTACATAGGGCCGGCGGATATCGAAGGGATTCTCAGACAAGAAATTCTTCCAGGGTCCCAACGGGGTACGCGTTTGCATGATGCCTTTAATCATCCCGACGTCGGTTAACATGCCCATGTCGTTCGCTTGTCCAACGAAAATCGCCCCACTAATCTCATCGCCCGTCCATAGCAGTTTGCGATAGATGAATCCATCGGGATTTGAGATCGTCATGGCCTCAGCGTCCGAATCTTCCCAGTTTCCGAAGCTGGAATTTTGCAGTCCACACACGTCGAGAATGTTCATTAACAGGCTGCCGGGATAACGGACTTCCTGTCCCGCCATATTCGCTCCAGCTACTCGACCGTGATCCACGGCTGTCGGCTGAATGGGATGAATTGTCGGTTGATCATTGAACAAGACCGGCCCCTGAGCGATGTCGCCGCCGGCGTAGATGTTCGGAAAATTTGTCTGCATTCGATTATTGACCAGAATCCCTTCGTCCATTTCAATGCCCGAGCCTTGAATCAAATCAAGATTTGGCTTGATTCCGGTAGCGACGATGACCACGTCGGCGTCAATCCGTACGCCGTTCATTAGTTCTACTACCTTCACACCGCCATCACCGTTGTTGATTGCTTGCACGGATGCGTTCGTGTGAACTTGAATGCCCCGCGCATCGAGCCAACTTTGGACTAAACCTGCAGAATCTATATCCAGCATCCTGGGCAGCACGTGTGTTTCCCGTTCGATTACCGTCAATCGCCACCCGAGTTTGTACATCGCATTGAGCATGATGAAGCCGATGAACCCTGCGCCGATCAGCGCGACCCGCGGAGTTGCGATTCCATTGGTGGCATCCAACAGGCTTTGCGTATGAGCGATCGTCCAAAGCGGCTGAACGCCCGGCAGGTCGGTTCCAGTGACCTTTAATCCCACCGGAGCAGCCCCGGTAGCAATCAACAAATTGTCGAATTCGACCGTGTCGCCGTCATCGAGTGTCACTTTGTTGGCATTCGGATTGATTCCGGTGACTTTTTGGCCGATACGGGCGTCGATGTTAAGATTGTGATAGTACGCGTCGTCAGCCGTGTGAGTGTGTTCGCGAGGCACTCGTCCTGATAGCCAATATGGCAACGCCATGCGCGAGTGAGCTGGTTCGTCGCAAATTAGCACAATCTGAGACTCTCCGTCGTCGAATTCACGAATTGTTTCCAGAGCATTCGTGGCGACCGGGCCGCCGCCGATGATTACTTGTTGTGTGCGCATGGTACAACTCGTCCCTTTGGATTGTCTGAACCTTACATCTTACGCCAACGCAGCCAGACCTAATTCTTCGAGCTTATCTTTGGTCGGCAGGCCGTCTTCGTCCCATCCGCGTTCTTCATAGTAGATAGGCAGCATGGCATCCAGGTCGACGGTCACGCCTTTCGAGGGGCCGTGTTTATGGGGGTCTTCCAGCAGACGTTTGGGCAACGTATCGTCCGCCTTGGTCAGACCGGCTCTCAAGTTCCACAGTCGTTCTAAATTCCATATGCGTTCGCCGATTTTTACGAAATCATCGACCGAGTACGAGACGCCCGTTGCAGCAGCCGTGATAGGGGCAAACTGTTCCAATGAACCGCCCGCAAAGCCTGTGAACAGGCACAGACCCGTGGCGTCGTGAGCTGTCGAGCGATGTTGTTCGTGGACGACCCATTCACTTTTCCCATCGGTTGTGTGTGGGTTACTGCCTTCGGCGGTTTCCATACCGGGTGTCCATGCCCGCAAGTGGCACGCTCCCCGATTGCAAGTTGCGTACGCGATGCCCATCCCGACGAATCCACGAGGATCATAGGCGGGGAATTCCTGTCCCTTGACGCCCATGAAAACTTCTGGACAGCTGAATGAATCTCCCATCCGCTTCGCGCCTTCCGCCAACTCGTCTCCGAATCCTTCGCGATACGCCGTTGCCTCGACCATGCGGACCAACGCCTCGCACGAGCCAAAGTTGAGCGGAATTTCAACCATGTCGTTCGTAATCACTTCGTTTTCGTACAGTTCCATGGCCGCGGCTAGCGTGGCGCCCATTGAAATCGGGTCCATGCCTAGGTCGTTGCAAAGCCAATTGGCTTTTAATACGGCGTCCAGATCTCCAATGCCCGTGTCGGCGCCCAATGCCCATGCTGCTTCATATTCAGGACCTTCTCCGGCAATCTTCCAGTTTCGAGGATGCATGTTGACCATGTATTTGTCGGAATGCTCGCCCAGACGGCACACGCGTCCGCAAGCGATGGTGCAGGCAAAGCACGCTTTGTTCGCGACGAGACGGGTGTCTTTGATGGCGTTTCCGTTTAGTTTTTCGGCGTCTTCGAATTGTCCCTGCTGGAAGTTCCGCGTTGGGAGACCGCCGAAAGCGTTAGTCAAGTCAATGGTCGCTGCGGTTCCCTGGTCGCCGAGCTCGCCATAGCCGGGGTTCGCCTTCATTGTGGCCCGCATTTTCCAGACGGCCTTCATGAACGCTTGCGGATCGGCGACTTGAACGCCGCCGGTTCCACGGACAGCGATGGCTTTCAAATTTTTCGAACCCATCACAGCTCCTACACCGCCACGACCAGCGGCCCGGTGCTTGTCATTCATGATGCAGGCAAATCGCACCAGGTTCTCGCCTGCCGGTCCAATACAGGCGGTCCGCAGAGCGGGAATTCCGAGTTCGTCACGAAGGCCATCTTCGGTCTCGGAGACCGTTTTTCCCCAATACCGCGCAGCATCGCAGACTTTGACGCGATCATCATAAATGAACAAATAACTCGGTTTCGGTGCCCGGCCTTCTAGGATCAACAAGTCATAGCCGGCGAATTTAAGCTCCGGTCCCCAGGAACCGCCTGAATTGGACGTGGTGATCGCAGAGGTCAATGCCCCCTTAGTGACCACCATATAGCGTGCCCCGCACGGAGTCGGAGTTCCTGTGAGTGGGCCAGTCGCAAAGATCATTTTGTTTTCGGGTTTCAGTGGATCGACGTTTGGATCCATTTCTTCGTAGAGGTAGCGATCCGCAAGACCTCGACCGCCAAGGTATTCATGAAGCCATTCGGTCGGAATATTTTCCACCGTTGATTGGCCTGACGTCAGGTCGACACGCAGGAGCTTTCCAGTCCAGCCGCCCATCTTTGGCCTCCAAACAAAATTATCCAGGGATCATTGTTCTTGATCGGACGACTGCGTTCCGTCAGTTCGAGTTCCGATCCACCAACAGCCTCGAGATCTGTACTAAGACACCAGTGCAGTTTCTTCGACGTAATTCGAATGCACGCGGTCAGCCCACGGTCCAAACCAGTCGCCCGATTTGTCCAATTCGACGAATTCAATTGCGCCCGTCGGGCAGGCCAGAGCACACGCAGGGTCTCCGCCGCACAGATTGCACTTTGACGCTTTGTCCGTCTGCGGCAGCGTATACACCGCGCCGAATGGGCAAGCAATTGTACATAAGTGACAGCCAACACAAAGAGATTCCATTACGATTTTCGCCTGCGTTGCGGGGTCGACGGCGATCGCATTTGTGGGACAGGCATTCATGCACCACGCTTCGTCGCATTGCAGGCAGGTGTACGGGGCGTAACTGGCCTCTTCATCGAAGACGTTCACGCGGATCACACTACGCGATGGCTGAAACATGCCTGTTTGTACCCAAGAGCAAGCCAATTCGCATTGCATACAGCCGGTACATTTTTCCGGCACAATATTAAGCATCTTAGTCATACCATTTTCCCAGTGTGCAGTTGAATGGGATCACTCTTACGGTTTATATAGTCGAATTCCGTGGATAATATCGAAATTCAGAGGACTAGTCCACAGGCACATACGTCTGACGATTCTGTCTGCGAACGGGCGCAACTGTGTAAATCGTCAATGGACGCTATGTCGACTTACGTGCCGTCGTCAAACAGTAGACAATCAGTTCAGACGGAACCAACGGTATACGTTTTATTTTGTTCGTCCGAATTGGCATGGTATTGTACCATGCCATAGTGTTAACACTATCGACCGGAAGGCCCCATGAGCAACGATATTTCCAAACGCATTAGCTCTACGGCGTTGGCTTTTCGTGGCTATAACGTCACCAACTTAGGGAAGACGCCCGAGTTGTTGAAGCATTCTGCCTACGGACCGACGGTCGCTCAATTCCTAAAACAAGCGTCCGAGATTTGTGCTGATGTGACGCATTGTAAGGTCGACTTAGCGAGGCGCGTGCGAAAGCGACAAAACACCAGCTTACGCACATACGCTCAAGCCATTTCGTTGGTGGTGGGAACCGAATTAGCTCAAGTAAGATTATTGGAAGAATTCTTCGGAGTGTCATTGACCGACGTGCAATTGGCGTTCGGTTATAGTTTGGGAGAGGTTGCGGCACTGGTCGCTGGCGGCGTCTATGACATGGAGACCGCGTTGACGCCATTGTTGGTGCTCGCCAAAGACGCCGCGGAGTTAGCTAGCAATGTGACCATGGGCGTGCTGTTTTCGCGAGGTCCAGCCTTGGACTGTGACGCGGTCCGCCGGCTCTGCCTGGAAATCTCGAATTGCGGGCGCGGTGTGATCGGAGTTTCCAGTTATCTTTCTCCCAACACAGTGTTGTTGCTGGGACAGGGTCGGACTGTGGACCGATTCAAACGCATGATGCACGGCGTGCTGGCTAAGCCAGTCCACATTAGAAAGAACCCGAACCGGTGGCCGCCAATGCACACACCGCTGGTCCGCCAACGCAACATTTCCAACCGGGCCGGGGTCATGCTGGACACTGCCAAAGGTGGGTTCACGGCACCCGTGCCACCAGTTCTGTCATGTGTGACTGGAGATGCGAGTTACAACGACTACAACAGCCGAGAACTGTTGGTCCGTTGGATCGATCATCCGCAGCGGCTGTGGGACGTGATCGACAAGGTACTGGCGGCTGGAATTACAACGATCATTCACGTCGGCCCGGAGCCTAACATCATCCCGGCCACTTTCAATCGTTTGTGCAACAATGTCACGGCACAACTTAGCGGCTATTCTCTGTCTGGCTTCGGCTTGAGAGCCATATCGCACATTGTGCGACGACCTCGTCCTTGGCTAACAAGTCTCCTTTTTTCGGACGCGACGCTATTGCGCGCCCCGTTTGTTGAACAAATCATCTTGGAAGACTGGCTGCTTCAGCAGCAGGTCAACTAATGTTGGCGAGATTGGCGAGTGTCTTTAGACTTGGGTTGGAAAGTGTTGTTCCGCAGCCGATTGGTATCAAATTTATGTGTATGCGTGTCGTTCTGGCGATGAGTGGTGGAGTTGATAGTTCGGCTTCCGCTTTTGTGTTGCAGCAACAAGGCTACGAAGTCATCGGGCTGTTCATGCGGTCTGGGGCGACAGAAGAAATTTGCACGACGACACCGAGCGAATCACTTCCAATCGTTCCTCGAAAAAACCATAAGCAAGGTTGCTGCAGTGCTGCCGACGCTGCAGATGCGCGACGCGTAGCCGACATGCTGGACATCCCGTTTCACGCGCTTAATTTTCAGGACGCATTCGGTCGTATTAAAGACTATTTCGCCGAAGAGTATTTGGCCGGACGCACGCCGAATCCGTGTGTGATGTGCAATAATTGGCTGAAGTTTGGCAAATTGTGGCAGTTTGCCAGTCAGGTTGGCGCCGAGCGGATTGCGACCGGGCATTATGCACAGGTGAAGCCGGTCGATAGTGGAGAAGGTCACGCGTTGATGCGTGGGCACGACTTGTCAAAAGATCAGTCATACGTGTTGTTCGGCATCAATAAGGACCTGTTGGACAAGATTATTTTCCCGGTCGGTCCGTTCGAGAAGACGGAAATTCGCAGAATTTCGCGCCGAGCCGGCTTGCGCGTGGCTGATAAGCCCGACAGCCAGGAGATTTGCTTTGTCCCGTCCAGTGACTACATCGGTTTTGTGGATCGTTACCGAGGCGAGCGTGATACGGCCGGTGAAATGGTTGATATCGCAGGCAACGTCATAGGCCGACACGGTGGCTACGAACAATTCACGGTTGGACAGCGAAAACGACTGGGCGTAACGTTCGGCGCCCCTCGCTACGTCGTTGCGATCCAAGCGGATTCGAAGCGAGTTGTGGTCGGCACGAGAGACGATTTGGCTTGCTGTCAGTTGGAGGCCGATCGGCTGAACTGGTTGATTGACGACGTACCAACTCGGTTCACATGTCAGACACAGATTCGCTATCGTCACACGGCGGCGGATTCCGAAGTCCACGTACTCGATGAAGATCGGCTCCGCGTGACTTTTTCTGAACCGCAATTCGGTGTCGCTCCGGGGCAAGCTGTTGTGTTTTACGATGGCGACCAAGTGCTTGGCGGCGGGTGGATTCGATAGCGGTATTCATCTAACAATCCGATTTTGGCACTACGCGACAGTGGGTCTGTCTTTGTTGCGACCGTACCGAGAAACAATCGTCAAGATGGCCGGCAGGGTCACCATTGAAACGAACAGGCAACTGCCAACGCCGATGACTAAAACAAGTCCCAGGCTGTACAGGCCGCGATGGGCGGCGACCATCATGCTGCCAAATCCGATCATTGACGTGAGCGACGTCAACACCACGCCGCTGATCGTGCTGGAAGAAGTCTGGTAGCGGTGCCGTTGCATGCGAAAATCATGAATGACGTGCACGCCGTTGTCGACTCCGATTCCCAGCACCAATGGCAGGACAATAAGGTTAGCCGGATTCAAATCGACTCCGAGAAGTGCTAAGACGCCAAACATTAGCAAGCCGCCAGCCAGTGGCGAGAATATAGCCAGAAGTGTTTCGCGGAGACTGCGGAAATCCAGTAGTGCTGCCAAAGTGAGCGTCATGACAGCATACGCGGCCGCAACGACTGGTAGATCGATTTCTATTCGGCCTAAATGCGCTGAAATTCCGACAGTCACAATGAGGATCAGTACCAGCGGCAATAACGTCGCCAGCATGGCATGGTCGCGCCCCAAAAATCCGATCAGCAGGACAAGACAAATGATGGCTAATGCGTAGATTGCAGCCGTCTGGTAGCTGTCCATGATTTGTCTGGATGCTTCGTAGTTCTGTAGCGGTGTTCCTGTCACGTCCATGTCGACCGAACGGACATCGGCCACAAATCGGCTGAGCGGTTGGATATCCCAGATCTGGTCTTTGGGGTAAACCTGTACGAGCCATTTTCCTCGAGGGCTGACAAACCGCGATCTCAGCTCGGACGGTAAATCGTCGAGCGTCACTGGCTCGGAATCCGCCGCGTACAACAACGCTTGGAACTGTCCCAAGAGGGCGGTCAACATATGCTGCTGGTATTGGTTTAAAAATGCGATTTGACTGTCCGTGCTCAGTTTTTCGAATTCGTCAAGGAACGCGTCGATTGCCTGTGAGGCATCGACGGCCATCGGATGCTCCAAGTTGCGGATCTCCTTGAAGAATTCTTCGACCGTCGTACCGACAATTCTCGGATTCGGATCAGAAAATTTCGGGGGCTGGTTGTTCAGCCACGACAACTCAGCAGCGAATGCCTGAACACGCAGTTGGATCTGACTGAGTGGTTGGGTCGGGAGCCACGACCCCATTTCTTCCACATGATCAACCGTTGGCAACATCTCAAACTTAGCTCGCAGCCGACGAGCCTCGGCCGGGCTGTCGGCCAGCGAGACAGCATACAACAGTGAACCGCGAGGCTCTTGAAACATTCGTTTCTGCACCTGGACTGATTCAAGTCCCTCGGCCTGTAAGTTAAGCAGATTGTAGTCGTAATCGACCTCCAATGTGATTCGCCCGTCTTTCCACGACAGCGCGCAGCTGCCGAGAAAACCGATCACCAGGAACGACAGTAGCATGACTATGACCGGATAGCGTGCCGTTAATTGTCTGAGCGCGACCGCTTGAAACGGAGTCGGAAGCATGCGCGGTTCAACGCGACCGTCGGCTAGCGTCACCAACGCCGGCAAGACCAGGAACGTTGCCACGGCGCACAGTAGGATTCCGCCCCCGGCAATGATTCCCAATTCGGCCACTCCCAGGAACGACGTCAACGTGGCGCAGAAAAAGGCCAGTGCTGTGGTCACGGCTGCGGTGACGATTCCCGTCCCGACCCCGGAGGATGTTTCTAGCAACGCGGGCAGAAGCGATTCACCTTCGTGTCGGAGCTGCAAGTAGCGGGCCAGGTAATGAATGGCGAAATCGATGCCTAGCCCGATCAGTATGACGCCAAACGAGACGGACAAGATATTCAGGTGTCCAACCGCTACCGTTGTGTATCCGAATGTCCATGACATTCCGACGGCGAGCATCAACAAAGCCAGCAACGGATGACGAATACCCCGAAAACCTAGAAACAGCAGCAAACCGACACCTGCAACAGAAATCAGCGACGCTTTGAACATGTCAAATTGCGACTTACGCATTTCATCATTCTCAAGCACAGGAATTCCCGTCAAGCTGATGTTGGCGGCCGGATGGTCAATGGAGACTTTGGCGATGAGTTGACGGAGTCGGTCGATTGATCTGGATGGGCCGTCGGACTCTTCCAAGCGATCGGCAGGGAAGACTTTCAAGAAGCCCATGGTCCCGCGATCATTTAGGAAATAGGTCACTTGTTTGGCTTCATCTCGCAGCCATTGATTGCCTGGTAACAGGTCTGGCCAGGGCGAGCGGAAGTCGTTGCGGTCAGCCAGAAATCGCACCAGGCTGGTAGACAGCAGAGTCACATGTCGCAGAAGTGGCTGTGCGTCCTGTGACGTCGGTTTCGTCCGATGATCCCGAATTTGGTCCAGCAGGCGCTCGAAAAGCGAGTCGAGCTGGATCAAGTCCCAATTCCCTTGCGCGATGGGACGGAACGCTTGTAATCGTTCCAGGCCGGAATCCAATTGTTCGGGCGTTAGGTAATACAGACCTTTTTCTGCCAGTTGTCCAGGTTCGATCTTGTAAAGGACATTGCTGAACAGCTCTGATTCGCGAGTCAACCGGGATCCCAAGTCGTCGATGACTAGCTTGATCTTCCCTGGTTCGTCAGCTTCCACCACAACGACGATATCGGACGACTCCCCAAAACTTTTCGTATAATTGAGCCATCGTTGGTGGAATGGCGCCTTCGGATCGATCAAATCGGCGCGTTTTGTCTTAAAGTCCAATAACGCAATCGTGATCCCGACACAGATTGTGGCCAGACCGATCGTGACTGCCAACGTAAACTTGGGATGAGTCGAGGCCCATCGAGTGATCCCACGCAATGAATCGCTCAATAACAGGTCGGGTTCATTATTGGAACGTCCGTGTTCCATCGGCTGGGTTGATCCGTCCGTAGGCGTAATCTGTTGGTTTTCCACCGGCTGAAGACCTCAACGAATGAGGTGTGAAACGGCGGGACAAGAATGAAAATCCTGACGTTTGCGGTCCGAATCGAGTCGCGCATTCTAGTAGCAACGTACCGATCTGATCAACCTGAGACAGTACGGCAGTCTTACTTCACACAGATGATTCTTTCGACGTGCGAAGTTGGAAATTCATTTTTTTACATTTCCTTCGTTTTTTCTTCCGGGGTCGTCCTGGTCTTCTTCAGGCAGTTCCTGATGTGACTCTATTGATTGTTCGGAACGATACGTGTGCGCGACGACCAAAAATGCAAAATAATCATACAGGCCGTGTGTGACCATGGGAGCGATGAGATTGGGGGATCCGGTGGCCTGACGGAGTACACCTAGATACACGCCGACCAGTGCGGCCAGAATGGCATATGTCGGTGTGACCGTGTGTGCCAGGCCAAACAAAATATTGCTGCCAATTAGCCCAATTAGAAACTCGGAACTACCGAATTTACCTTGACCAAACCATGGCTGCAGGACTCCCCGAAACAGCAGTTCTTCGCTGAAACCTGCAAGCAGGGCCAACAGAACCAAGTCGTACCAACGGCACGCAACCAACGACGGTCCGAGCATTTCCACTAAGAACCGTTTGATCTTGAACAGTGGGCCGATTGGAAAGCGATACGACAGCAAGAACAAACCGAACAGCGGTACTGTACCGACCACGCCCCACACCAAAGCATCCCATTGCCACTGCAACGAGTGCAGTGGCTGAGCCTCAGCCAGCCAGCCGCATACGAAAGCGATTACAATCAGACTGCCTTCCATCACGGCAGCCAGATTCAGGAAATGAATGCGATCAGTCGGATCAAATCTGTCAAACATTGTCAGCCCATCGCTGTTAGTTTGTTTGGCCGTCGAAGTCGCGATTCGTTCACGCTCTGATTAGAATTGCGCGTTGATGCGTTCTTTGAAAGAAACCATACGGTCGGTCGCTTGGAAATTTGGTAACAACAGCGATCTCGGATGAGCTTTGGTGGAAGAACCTGCATAACTTGTTTATCCAAAGCGATTGGTTTTCGAACAACAACCCATTTAACACAAGAGACGAACGAACAACTCGACTGCCATGATACGAGAACCGATAACATTTCATGTCGCCAGATAAGGCTTCTTTTGTGGATGTGAAACGATAGTAAGCTGGGCGAGCATCAAGTGGAGTCTAATAATTTAACATCTGTAGATTAGAACCTGTTAACGACTCTCACCACCCGACTGGCGAATCAGTCATATGAAAGAGCCGGAAAGCGAAGGATTGATATTACGACTTTGAAGTTGCCAATATATTCGATTTTCGAACTCTTGATACCCGACACGACTACCAACTTGCTGGACACCATCGGATTGAAGTGAAGAACCTAGTGGTTCGACACACGATTCGCCGTCATCGTTCACTTCTTTCTTTGTACGGTGACGGCGAATTTTCTACGCGCTGAATCGGAATATGGTCCATCCCCGTTCGCTTGACACGGATTTCAAGTGCAATTGCTCGTCTCGCCAGTAATGGCATCTCGGCCGTACTTTTGCATGATCGAGCCCCATTCTTCAGCCGTAAGCTGTGTCGCCGAGTCAACCAGCATGATCGGAATCTCGTTCACAATGTCATAGCGCAGACGGCAGCCCGGCTCGACGCAGACGATCCCATCACCGTCGACTACTAATTTTGACTTCGAGTTGGGGCAGACCCAAACGTCTTCTAGTACCGACAGATCAAATGTCATCATTATTACCTGTTGTGAAGAAAATCGAGTAACGAACGATGTGTTCGACACAGCGATATTGTCGAAGCCATTTGGCTGAGTTGCAAGCGGACGCTCAGATATTGATTGTTGAGTTGGCTATGCGACATCCCAAACAATCGGGTTGCCATTGACCTGATAGACCGTTTCTCGCATCATTTCCCGATTCCCGTTCTCGTCAATGACCCATTCTGTATTCAGACAGTCCGTACTATGTGCGGCAGTACACAAAACCGGTTCGAACGCGACCGGCTCAAGAAGCTCGAAAAGATCGAAGCCTTGGGACTTGATCCTTGGGGGCAGCGGTTTGACGGGCATATTGCGGTTGCCAAGGCACGCCCAATGTGCCCTGAGTTATCAGGTGTGTTCGGCGAGCGAGTGCGCGTCACCGGGCGGATCATGCGGCGTCGTAAAGCAGGCAAGCTGCGTTTTTACGACATCAAAGATTGCTCGGGAACAATTCAACTATTGTTTTCCAGAGGCGATCTGCCGGAAGCCCAATGGGAATTGCTCTCGGCCATCGATTTGGGCGATTTGATCGGCATCGACGGCAAGCTATGGCGGACCGAGACGGGCGAGGTCTCGATCTTCGTTGAGAAGCTGACACTGCTATGTAAGTCGCTGGCTCAGCCGCCCGAAAAATTCCACGGAGCCCGTGATACGGAATTGTTGCTGCGGCAACGATACATTGATCTGATCTACAACGACGGCGTGCTGGAGCGCATGCTGACTCGAACAAAGGTGATCAATTCGATCCGGCAGACGCTAAGTCGCGAAGATTTCGTCGAAGTGGAAACTCCAATACTGCATGCCATTGCGGGCGGAGCGGCCGCTCGGCCATTCATTACGCATCACAACACACTCGACATCGACCTTCACATGCGGATTGCGCTGGAACTGCATTTGAAGCGATTGATGGTCGGTGGGATCGAACGTGTTTACGAGATCGGACGAGTCTTTCGCAATGAGGGCATCGACGCAACTCACAATCCGGAATTCACGATGCTCGAAGCCTATCAGGCGTACGGCAACTATGAGACAATGATGGAGCTGACTGAGGCGATCATAGTCGATGCTGTCAAGGCTTTGGACAAGACAATGGTATTTCCATGGGGCGAAGAGACCATTGACTTCACATCACCTTGGCCGCGCCGTACGTATGCCAACCTGTTTGCGGAATTCGCTCGATGCGATTTGCATGACGAAGCGGCGGTCAAGGAAGTGGCCCACCAACACGCGATTGAAACTGAAGGCGTCCATCCCGATGTGATCGTTAATGAAGTCTTTGAGGCGACCGTTGAAGACAACCTGCAAGGCCCTTTGTTTGTAATCGATTACCCGTCCTCGATCTGTCCGCTGACGAAGCGCAAAGCGGATGATCCAACGGTTGCCGAACGGTTCGAGTTGTTTATTCGGGGAATGGAACTGGCGAACGCGTACACCGAACTGAACGACCCGCGGCTACAGGAGAAATTGTTCCGCACGCAATTGGCTGGACTGCCGGAAGAGGATTCTATGGCGCGTATGGACGAAGATTTCATCCAAGCGCTGAAAGTCGGTATGCCGCCGGCCGGTGGGTTGGGCATTGGCATTGACCGATTGATGATGCTGTTAACCAACAGCCGCAGTATTCGCGACGTGATTTTCTTCCCGCTGTTACGGCCGTCATCGTCAGACGCTGCAGACCACAAGCCATCATGATAGTGGTTTAGCTGCAAGGAAACTCGATCACATCTGATCTCCTCAACCAATCAAACGCCAAGGGACTGGCACAATGTACAAAAGTCTGCTTTGCCTGCGATATTTGCGAACACGTTACATTGCTCTGGCGAGCATCATTAGCGTGATGCTGGGTGTAGCCACAATGATTGTGGTGAACAGCGTAATGGCTGGATTCAGCACTGAAATGAGGGACCGCATTCATGGGATCCTGGCTGATGTGATCATCGAGACGAACAGTCTGGACGGCGTGGACCATCCCGAGCGATGGATGACGATCGCTCGTAACGCGGCGCCTGAACACATCAAAGCCATGACCGCCACAGTCGAAGTCTACGGCATGGTGAGTTTTCAGTGGAACGGACATTGGATGACTCGGCCGATTACATTGATCGGCATTCAACCCGAAAGCAAATCAAAAGTTGGTCCGCTTGTCGACAATTTGGAAAGCTATAACCCTGTGATGGACGGAGACGTCGTTGTCCGGACGGCGCTTCGTTCGCGCGATGAACCCCCTGGATGGGAATTGACCGAGCCGGCAATGGCTTATCTGAAAGACAAGATCGAAAGGGAAGAACAATTTCGCGAACAGTTGAATAACATTCGACGGTCCGCTGAAGCTCCGACTGAGTCGCGCAGTCCATTTGATCTCAGGTCATCTAGTTTTCCGCGAGGCGGGGGTGCGAATTCCCAAGACAACGAAGCAATCGGAATGACCGCAAGCACCAAGGAGTTAATTCGCAAGAATCCGGTCGACGAAAGGGGACCGTTTCACAAAGATCATCTTGACACGGAATCGCCGGTCGGATCCGAGTTTCCCTTTTCACCTGTCGTTTCAAAAGTGGATCTCGAACAGGAAGAAGCGATTTGGCCTGCTCGCGTCTACGTCGGTTCCGGATTGATCGAGTTTCAGTTTGAAGACAAACTAGGGAAAAAGATTCGCGTCCAGCGAATGATCCAACCCGGCGATGAAATCAAGATCAGCACGGTCAGCGCCGGTCGCCCGCCCGAAGCCCGACACTTCAACGCAACCGTCGTTGATGTTTTTAAGAGCGGAATGAGCGAATATGATTCAAACTTAATTTTTTGCAATTTGGAGTATCTGCAAGAGATTCGTGGAATGATCGCCCCAGAAACGGGAGTTCGCTCGGTTACGTCTATCCAGATCAAACTGAAGGACTACACGCTTTCTAAGGAAGTGGTTAGGCAGTTAAAAGCCGTATTTCCGCCGAGATTGTTTACTGTGCGGACCTGGGAACAAAAGCAGGGACCGTTGCTGGCCGCTGTCGAGATCGAAACGGCCATCCTGAACGTGCTGTTATTTCTGATCATTGCGGTGGCCGGGTTTGGCATTCTGGCGATCTTCTACATGATCGTGGTTGAGAAGACGCGAGATATTGGCATCTTGAAAGCTTTGGGAGCCAGCTCGCGCGGCGTGATGACAATCTTCTTGTCATACGGTTTGGCCTTGGGCATTGTCGGCAGCGGTGTCGGCGTCGCACTGGGTTTGCTGTTCGTGTATTACATCAATGAAATCGAAGACTTCTTAACGGTAATCATCGGGCGAAAGGTCTTTGATGAGGCTATTTACTATTTCCCTGCGATCCCCACCTTTGTCAATCCGATGACGGTGATTTGGGTTGCGGTAGGCGCGATGGCGATTGCCGTATTGGCTAGCATCCTTCCTGCACGCCGAGCTGCTCAGTTGCATCCAGTGGAAGCATTGAGGTATGAGTGAGATGAGGATCGGAAGTCAAGAATCGAGAGTTGCAAGCTGTCTTTGGTGAATCAGGAGACTTTCATGAGAGGGACAATTTCCACGTCGAGAACGCACATTTCCGCCGTCGCGTTGGAAAAAGCGTACCTTAAGGGACAACACAAGATTCCGGTCTTGCAGGGCGTGGAGATTGACGTCCGGAAGGGCGAGTTTGTGTCGATTGTCGGGCAATCGGGTTCTGGAAAAAGCACACTGTTGCAATTGTTGGGACTGTTGGATTCGCCCAGCGTTGGTGAGATTCGTCTGGAAGGCGAACGCATCGACGACTTGCCCACGAGCACGCGCGACAAATTGCGGAATCGTGTGTTTGGATTCATTTTTCAGTTCTATCATCTTCTGCCCGAGTTGAATCTGTTAGAAAATGTCTTGGCGCCATTAATGATTCGACATTCCACAATGGCCTATTGGAAGCACCGTCGAGTCTACCGCGAATTGGCATGCGACATTATCGCCAAAGTCGGGCTGACGCATCGGATCAAGCACAAGCCATCTGAACTTTCGGGCGGAGAAATGCAGCGAGCGGCTATCGCGCGGGCATTGGTCGCTAAACCAGAGATCCTGTTGGCTGACGAACCGACTGGCAACCTCGATAACCGCACCGGAACGGAAATCATACAACTGTTGGCTACCTTGAACGACCAGGAACATCTCACTATTATCATGGTTACCCATGATCGTTTGATCGCCAATCAATCGCATCGAAGTGTCTGCCTGAGCGACGGCCGCATCAAAGCACTTGAGGAAGCCGCATAAGGCCGTGACGGGGCGAGGGGGAAACGCGGACAATTCTCATAATTGCCGCGCTTCCCCCTCGCTACGTTTCTGGTTCTGGCAATCCGAATTCCCTCAGTTCTGGCGGCGCCTGAATGTCACAGGTTTACATCAACGGATCGTTCGTCGAGCAAGACGAGGCCAAGATCAGCGTCTATGATCACGGCCTACTGTACGGTGACGGAGTCTTTGAAGGCATCCGCGTGTATGACGGAAAAATCTTCTTACTCAAAGAACACGTTGGTCGTCTGTTTGAAAGCGCAAACGCCATTCGCCTGGAAGTCCCCATCGGACCGGATCAGATGATCAAGGCCGTTGAGGAAACCGTGGTATTGAACGAAATCGGTGATGGTTACGTACGATTAATTGTGACGCGCGGAACCGGAACGCTCGGCCTCGATATTCGCAAAACCAGCCAACCACAAGTCATTATTATCGCCGACACAATTACGCTGTACCCGCCTGAGGTGTACGAGCACGGCATGCAGTTGGTCACGGCCAGCACAATCCGCAATCATCCCGGCGCATTGAATCCGCGGATCAAATCGCTGAACTACCTGAACAACATTCTTGCAAAAATTGAAAGCACCGATGCGGGCGCGGTGGAAGCGCTGATGATTAATCACAAGGGTGAAGTTGCCGAGTGCACGGGCGACAACATCTTTATTGTCAAAGACGGCGTCATCAAAACACCTTCGCCAGATGCAGGTATTTTAGAGGGGCTTACTCGGAATACCACGATCCGACTGGCACGCGAAGCCGGTTACACGGTCTTCGAGACAACGCTGAGCCGGCACGATATTTATGTATCCCACGAATGTTTCCTGACAGGGACAGCCGCCGAAGTTATTTCCGTTGTCAGCCTAGACGGTCGACAAATCGGTAATGGAAAACCAGGACGGATCACTAATGAATTGCGCCGTCGATTCCAAAAACTCACCCGGCGCGGCGCATAAAGCGGTCGAGCTGCAACGAAGTTGTATTACTTGATTCAAGTGGTCGAATTCTCGTTTTCTGCGCAAAATTTCAAACAAAAAATGTCGATGCGTCATTTGTTCCCAATGGAGTTCAATTAGCGGAAAGTCGTTTGATGGCAAAAGTATGTAATCGGAGACTAGGGTGGTTTGCCCGGCCCATTTTGGTCAAAGCGAGGTTAGGTCCGTTGATAAATGAAGCAGTGAAACTGTTTTCATGTTGGGAGACAGAAGTGATGAGTTTTCGTAAACATTTCTTGTTTGGCTTGTGTGTTTGTTATGCGTCGGTCGTTGTTGCGCCATATCGATTGCCTGCATATGGTCTGGCAACCGCTGAACAAAATGCAGCAAACGGTACTAAACCGATCAGCAAGGACGCTCTGGCCGAATTCAATTCGCTGATTGGTGGCTGGCGCGGTGTCGGTCAGCCGAAGCGAGGGTCTGCCAAAGGAGCGTGGCGTGAGAAAGCTGGATGGGTCTGGGACTTCAAAAAGAATTCAGTCGCAATTCAATACAAGATTGAAAATGGCAAGGTGCTAGAATCGGGCTGCTTAACTTATGACCCGCAGCACAAGGTCTACATTTTTCAGGGAAAGTTTGCGGACAAGTCTGAACGTCACTACTCGGGACAACTGTCGAAAAATAAGCTCGTCCTAGAGTCGAAGCCTGACAAAAAAAACGACGTCTACCGGATGACGATCACACGGTTAAACGATAAGCGAACGCTGGTGCTGCACGAAAAGCGTCGGGCGTCTCAAAGCTACTATACTCGAGTGGCGGAAGTCGGATACACTCGTATAGGTACAAGCTTGGCGGTATCCGATGCGACCGGACCGGAATGCATCGTGACTGGTGGCACGGCGAACAGCAGCATTGTCTATAAGGGCATTACGTATTACGTTTGTTGCAGTGGCTGCCGGGACGCGTTTGTTGACGATCCAGAAGGCATTCTGGCAGAAGCGAAAAAGCGGGCTGCTGAAACAAGGAAGAAAGTTACAAGTAAGAAGAAATTGTAGAGTGGCCCGCAGCCAAATTGAGTCATGTCAAGCGGCCAGGAATCAAGAGCGTTATTTCTTTGCGACCTGTTAATCAGTCACTGTCGGCAAACGGATTTCTAGCTCCGTCCAGACGACTGGGTGATCTGACGCAGTCGTCGAAGTGAATTCTGCGGCAACACACCGTAGACCACGCGTGAAAATCCAATCAATCCGATCTTTTGGGAGGCAGATCTTGCTGCCTTGCGCTGCAGCGTCGTTCACACCGGGAACGGCGAGCAAACGTCGAATCAGCGGATCCGAGGCCGTTGTATTCAAATCTCCCATCAAGATCGCTGGTTCGGCAAGCGAAAGAAACAAGCTGACAGCGGCCTGCAACTGACATTTTCGGTCTTTTACCCGATCGATGTGTGTCGTCACGACGTGGACAGTTTTCCCTTGGTGTCGAAAACTGGCCAGGACAATATTCCGAAACTTCTTATCCTGTGTTCCAAGCAATGGAATTCGTTGGACGTTTGTCAATGCGACGCGCGTTAGCACGCCGTTGCCGAAGTGATCGTGCCACCAACGTCGTTCGGTTGGCACGAAGAACGCTTGCATGTGCAGTCGTCGTCCCAAAGCATCCGCTTGGTTCCGGCGTAATCCACGCCAGTCCCCATGCACTTCGTTCAATCCCACCAGATCGAGGTCTTGTAGACAGAAGGCGATATGCTTGAGATCGCACCGTGCGTCCGTGCCTTTGCCGCCGTGAATGTTAAACGTTCCGATGCGAAAGGTTCTTCCAGGCAACATTTGGTGTGTGACGTGGCCGTTCACGGTGAGAGGTTTCGTTGGATCCGCTGGCGTGATTCTGGAACCGTTCCAGATCAACAGACTAACGCCGATTAGCAGAAGAATTCTGGTCGAGAAACGGGACTTCTGCCGCGGCATTTCGTCCGAATGATGACGGACCGGTTGCGACGAATTGCCTGCTCGGCTGAGACCTGTCGCGAATGCCTGCATGTCTTTTCCCGAGCCAGCAGAATGAATAGCTTTGTCGCTTAAGTCAATCGGCTGGCGGTTTTATGGGATTCTACTTAGCCAGTCAATCCGACTCATCGACGACTCGGTGAACTATGGGGCAACTTTTCCAACCCGCCACGCATCACCTCATCTGGCAGTATGGAAACCTGTTCCTTGGACGAAGACAATCGTCCGAGAACCAAAGCAGGTCTCCCATCAGGTCCCTTGTGCGGAGCAGCGCCGATTGATGACGTCATTTTCTTTAGAATTCGTAAGGTTCCAACCGTCGACAAGTCAGCAGCATTTCCTGTATCGGTCACGATGAGCAGTTCGTTGTCGCGGTTCAAGCGAGCTCGAAGTTCGTCAACCGATTCGATCCGATAGACGGGATCGCCCAGATAGAAAACAATTGGCGCTTTGCCCTGACGATAGACACAGATATCTCGGCCGGATAAACCGTTACTGCGAATCGATTGACCGAATCGTGCTGCGGTCATTCGGTAGTCTCGGCCGGGTAACAACCATCCGACCACAGCCATATAGCATAACACGAAGGTCAGAATGGCTCCGCAACCGGCGGTTAATGGTCGATTGGCGACAAGCAGCCAAGTCGTCGCAAACGTTCCCACTGCAAACAATGAAACAACAAACAATGTCGCATCGCTTAAGTACGTCCAATTATTGACTACAACAAACCAGGTCGTTGCTCCAATAGCCATGACGGTCAACATGCTGCCGACAGCTGCATGCCATCGCAGTATGGGCTGTTTTTGTCGGACGCGTTCGATACACGCCACCAATGATCGGCTGACGAGGACCGATAGCACGGGTAGCACCGGCAGAATATAGTTACGATGTTTTCCAGCCGAAATCGTGCAAATCGCGAATTGGGTGCAGAACCAGACCCATAGAAATCGCTCGTGCGCGTCGCATTGTTTCCACGCGCGACGCCAACTGTCGGGAACCGCGTGAATGGCGAATGGGCTCCAAGGCAACATCAGCACGAACGTATGAGGAATAAAAAACCAGACTGGCTCGGAACCGATTTCACCTGTGGCGCGTCCCACAGTTTGCTGCATCCAGATCTGCCAAGCATCGGGGATGTGCTGTAAGACCAGGTAAGGCCAGGTCACAACTGATACCGTAAGTAGCATCAATCCGATTGGATTTGCCAGATGAAGAAGCGATCGGAACCGTCGTTCGATCAAGAAATAGACGATGCACGGAGTCAGAACCATGGCCGTAGCGAAATGAAACTTCGCCATCCAAGCCACTGACAGTACAACATAAATAGCCACCCATCGCCAAAACGCTTTCAGTCGCATTTCGGTGCGATTGTGTCCGGAAATCAAAATCATGGCCAACGTGGTGAGCAGACACAGGAACATGTCGACTTCCGCTTTGCGGCCATATTCCATCGTCCAGACAGACGTGAGTTGGACCAGGGCCGCCGCGAGACCAACATTACGCCCGTAAATTCGAGTTGCCCACATTGCGACCAGGATTGCCAACACGATTGCGGAAACGGCAGCTGGCAGCCTGACGACCCACTCGTGGAAACCGCCGAATAGCCAAGCCGCGGTGGCGACGAGCCAGTACCCGAACGGCGGTTTCTCGAGGCGAGGAATGCCGCCATAGGAAGGAACGATCCAATTGCCGCTTTGCAGCATTTCTCGCGCGGGAACGACAGCGTATGCTTCGTGTGAGCCCAAGGTGCGGCAATCACCTAGCTTGAAGAATATCACGATGCTGCCGACGATGGCCACGGCGGCGACCATCAGCTGCCACCTTTGTTGCGTCGAGCACCCCTGCTGTGGAATTATGTCCGGATTACGCCGCTCTGCGGATTGAGTTGTCTTTGGGAACTGTCTGAGCATGTGTGGTCTGAATGTGATATGGCTTGCGGTCTGAGATTGCGTTGTAGAGGTCGGAAAGGATTTCGAGGATAAAGCCGAGCGACATAAATCCCAGCGACGACAGAAAGATCACGATCGTGGCGATGAAGGGTGGACGGCTGCCCATGTCGACGTCATACACAAACTTGTCGTACAGCAACCACGACAGAACGGCCGAGCCAAACAGCAGCAGCCATAAGCTGATGCGTCCAAACAGGTACAGAGGCCGCGATTTGAACGACAACTGAAACCACAGCAACAGGATATCGAGCAATACGTCTAAGCTGCGTCCGATACCATAATGGCTTCTTCCGGCACTGCGTGGTGGAAATGATACGACCACTTCCGACAGTCTACCACCCATTGTGTGAATCAATGCAGGTAACAATCGATGTTGTCCGGCACGCAGATGCAATTGTCGAGCGATGTCACCGTACAAGCACTTGAAGCCGCCCATGTCACGTATTTGGCAACCGGTGGTGGCTCGCAGCACAAAATTCGCGATCAAACTAGGCAAACGACGAAACCAGAAGCTTTCAGAACGCTGTCTGCGCCAGCCGGATACTAATTCATAGCCTTTGCGGATTTCGTTGATCAATAGGGGGATTTCTTCAGGAACATTCTGCAGATCTCCGTCCATGACAACGACGTATTTTCCAACACTGTGTTGAATGCCCGCATACAGGGCAGCACTTTGGCCACAGTTGCGAGTCAATGGTAGCGGTCGCAAATTGGGATACGATTTACTCAGCTCATGCAAGATGTCAACGGTCCCGTCAGTCGATCCATCGTCAACAACAATGATTTCATAACTGCTGGCGATCTGTTCCAAGACGGAGTCAACACGTGAGCAAAACTCGCGCACGCACAACGCTTCGTTGCACATCGGAGTCACAACGCTTATTTCAACAGATGGACGGACAGATGAGTTCATCGAAAGAGCATCTAAACGGCGGTCGTTCGGCACGGAATCTATCGGGGCCCCACTTTGACAATACACCGCAGACGTCTTAGCGACTCGCGGTGAAGAGCGGAAGTGTCACAGATTTTCCGTGTGAGGTCCAGATGGAATTCTTGACCTGTTCTACTTGTTCGCTCTGAGAGGTTGTTGATGTCGCACCTAGTCGGAATGCAAGGCGTATTTTGCAATGGGCGACGACGCGTTCAATCCAACATCACTCCTAGAAAAGTCCTTTTGGTGTGTGCGTCTCGAATCTTGGCAGCAATTTGATTCAAGACCTGTTGCGCGCGTCGTTCACCATTATTAAGGGCATTTAAATGGGCAGTATTCATTTTGCTGTGTAACGTTACGACCATCTTTCGATACAACTCGTAGCTTCTCTGGGCTTGTTGAATACCATCGAATTCATGGCGAGGGACAATGAACTGCTTATGAACCTGCTCGAACCATTTTCTGGATCCCGCAGAACTGGTATCTCCAATATCGAACTCTTTGATACAACTACACAACCGCATGTCAGTATCTCTTAACCATCGCTTGGCGTCCAACCAGTCCTGTTTGTCTTTGTTGCTTGCATGCAAACGCTCTTCAGATGTTAAGTCTCTGTTCAAGCCCTTAAGTCGATTCGACGTATCTGCAAGCGTATTTCTAAGGTTTGCCAGTTCGTTTTGGATTTCCAGCGTTGTATTCCAATCGGCATCGATTCGCTCGAACACTTCCGAAATACATTCCACATCCTTAGCCGCACGGGGCATCACCTGTTGATTGGAGTTGTCGTTAGGAACATTTACACAGATAACGATGTTCGCATCCATTCCAGCTGCAGGTCTGGGGACGGCCTGTTCCAAAAGTGGAGTTGTTCCATTTGTCTCGTCATAAGCAACACCATAGAGTTGCACCATTGAAACGCACCTTGGATCAACACCGGCTGTTTGTAGGAGCATCCGTATCGTCAAGTGCTCAAGATTTGGGTAATTTTCCCAAGTCTCATCCGGAATTCTCACGACGAGACCTTGTGAGATGTTTTCCGGCTTGAACCACACCCAAATATAGTTGTGAGGGCAGTCAGCAAAGGACATCTGTTCCCACATTTGCGATGGAGAACGTTCGAAAAAGTCCGTTTGCGCATCAGAGGGAGCTGTATCACCCTGCGAATCAAATTGGCTCATAGATTGCATCTCTTGCAATAAGGACTCGACCTCAAATCGATTCGAAAATCCAAACCCTATGATTTATTTTACCCAGTATGATTTTGCCGATCTAGATCGAACGAGATGGCGCAATAGGAAAAGTTTTTGGTGACTTGGAAGTCACTGCTTGTTGGCTACACCTTTTAACGAGCAGTATCAGAAAGTAGAGCATCGTTGATTCAAGTAGATAAATCAGTGGCCAGTACCGCGGTAAGACTCGTGGAATCAATGCAATTCTCAGTTTCCGATCTGGTCCATATTGCGCTTCCAAATCTTGCAGGGGAAACAAAATTGTGAAAATAGTCAAGACGTCAAAAGCGAATGTCTAGAAGAAAAAAGTCAATAAGCGTGACACTGGTCGCCAGCCAACGTGTTGGAATTAAAGTAACCGAACATGTCACACGAACATGATTCGGTCTACAAGGTCACGGATTGACGGCGGTGGGCGGTGGCGTCCATGACGCTGTAGGATTATTTGCCGTGGACCGTCACGATTAGGGTCCGGCGTCGCGGTTTGATGTCGCACTCCAGGTGAAAGATTTGTTGCCAAGTTCCCAGCAATAGATTGCCCCTTTGGATCGGCACAGTCAATGACGGACCGAGCATTGTGGCTTGTAGATGTGAGTGTCCATTACCGTCGTGCCACGTGCGCTCATGGCCGTTGTTGCGATTAGGTGGCATCAGTCGATCCAGGATATCCGGTAAGTCGTCTTGTAAACCCGGTTCGAATTCGATCGTCCCAATCGCTGCAGTACTACCGACGTTGAAAACATGGACAGTTCCGGTTTGCACGCCCGATTTCGTGACGATGCTTTGTGTTTCGACCGTAATGTCGTGTATGTCGCGATGACCGTTTGTTTCTAGTTGAAGCTGTTTTTGAAAGACCATGACTGCCTCTATTGAGTTCGGGGTTACAGGTTGAAAGTTGTCAAGGCACGGCTTTACACAGTTGTGTGATCGGAATTTTTTCCACGCGAGGAGAAAATCCTGATAGCGGTCAGCGGACAATATCGAGACCGTGTTGAGTTGCGATTCGTGACGCGTTAACGTACGTGGTCCATGGTGCATTCAAAATTGTGGTATTTGCAATCGGTAAGTCGCCAAATCTGAACGAGTCGTCGCGGTACTTCATCATGGACAGTGGCGGATTAGCTCTTCTTGAGTTTCCGTTCAAAAGGAGTGCAGCAGCAATGAGCATGAGCCCATATGAGACAACAAATCATTTCTTGCAGCAGGCCTTCGACGTTCTGAAATTGGACGAGCGATTGGAGGTGCTATTGCGCATGCCCAGTCGCGAGCTACGAGTCGAGTTGCTGATTACTCTGGACGACGGTTCGTTGGGACATTTTATCGGCTATCGAATTCAACATGATAATTCACGCGGTCCGTTTAAGGGCGGCCTACGTTACCATCCGGAAGTTGATCTGGACGAGGTTCGTTCACTGGCCAGCTTGATGACCTGGAAAACAGCGCTGATTGGCGTTCCGTTCGGGGGGGCCAAAGGCGGCATTCAAGTTGATCCCAGTGGTCTCAGTGAGCGCGAACTCGAACGTTTGACGCGCGCTTTCGTCGGCCAGATTCACGAGTTTATCGGACCGGTCACTGATATCCCAGCTCCTGACATGAACACCAACGCCGGGGTCATGGCGTGGTTCTTCGACCAGTATACGCGAATCAACGGTTTCGCACCGGCAGTGGTGACTGGTAAGCCCGTCCACTTACACGGTTCGCTCGGTCGCGATGCGGCGACAGGGCGCGGATGCGTGTTTGCCACACGGGAAGTGTTGAGTTTTGAGGGTAAGAAAATTTCGGGGACTCGATTTGCCATTCAGGGTTTCGGCAATGTCGGCAGTTGGACGGCGAAATTGTTGCATGGGGCAGGAGGAAAAGTGGTCGCCGTGAGCGACGTCTGCGGTGGCATCTTCAACGGCGATGGGCTCGACTTCCCGTCTGTCGCCAAGTATGTCGAAGAGACCGGGAGCGTGGTCGGCTGCCCAGGGTCAGAACCAATCTCAAATGCAGACCTACTCATCTGCGATTGTGATGTTCTCATTCCGGCGGCAATTGGGCATGTTCTAACAAACGACAACGCCCGCGATGTGAAGGCACAATATGTGATCGAAGCGGCAAACGGGCCATGTACGGCTGAAGCTGACGAAATATTTCTCAGTCGCAACGTTCTTTGCGCACCCGACATTTTTGCTAATGCTGGCGGCGTGACGGTGAGCTATTTTGAGTGGGCCCAGAACATTCAAAAATACAAATGGTCAGAGAGAAAAGTCAATGATGAGTTGGAACAGCATATTGTCGCTGCACACACGAATCTTCGGCGAATGATGAACGTGTATAACATTCCCATGCGCACAGCCGCGTTCGCGTACGCAGTCAACAAAGTGAAGCAAGCAACAGAAGCTCGCGGATTGGAGTAGGCGACTCTTCACCATGGATCATTTGCTCGGAACCATCACGACATTTTTTCTGCGGACGACGGTAGCCCCATTCGCCGAAGAGTATTAGGCATAGGTGATCGAGACACGTAATTCCTGCAGTACCAAGCGATCTGCCATATGTCCTTCCGAGGGTGAGTCGAGTTTTATTTCAAACTGGTTGACTCCCTTTTGTAAGGCTCGGGTCTCAAATTC
>CAUZSN010000003.1:0-68473 GCA_963582345.1 Planctomycetota bacterium | reverse complement strand
CTGTGTGTCCCATTCAACACCATCGGGCCGCTTGCGGGTAAACTATCGTCAGACACGTGTTCGGCGGATGCTCGTCAAGCGATGAATCTGGAGGCCGGTATGTCACAGGAAAACATCGAGATGACCGTTAATCTGGCCCAGACAACTTTGAAGACCCGCGATGTGACGAATCTGGCAATCGGCGACGTGATTGTCACCGAAAGGGCCAAGAATCAAGGTCTGGAAGTGGTTATTGAAGGCCGCCCAATGTTTCTCGCCCATCCCGGAGTGCTAAAGGGACACAAGGCAATCCGCATTGGAAAGACAATCACTCGGCCACAGGACCTTGTTGAAGAAAAATTGCGATCACAACGAATCGACGATGGCGGCAATTCCGATAATCAAGATTGACCACTAGTATAAGTCTTATTTTGGTTCCTAGTCCTCGCAAATTGACGCCACTGGCCGCGCCGAATAGTGGTAACGAAAACGAATTCGCCACAAATTCTTGACTGGTCGCACTCTCGGCGATAGAAATACTATGGTGCTTTGAGAAAGTATTTCCTTTGCGGCAACATCTGAGATTCTCTGAAAGGACCTGAATTATAGCCACCGAAAAGACGCAAAGACTGAACGAGCAAATTCGCGTTTCTCCAATTCGAGTCGTTGACCAAGATGGAACTATGGTGGGAATTATCCCAACATCCGATGGGCTGCGGATGGCCTCTGAAGCTGGGTTAGATTTGGTCGAAGTTAGTCCAAACGATCAGCCACCTGTTTGCCGCATTATGGATTACGGGAAATTTAAGTACGAACAAAAGAAGCGACAACACCAAAACACTAAGCAACATCAAACGCAGGTCAAAGAAATCCGCTTACGGCCGAAGACCGGAACCCACGACATTAATTTCAAAATCAAGCGAGCCAGGCAATTTCTTGAACACAGGGACAAAGTCAAAATCAATGTGATATTCCGAGGCCGTGAAAACGCGCATCACGATCGTGGTCGTGAAATGCTGTTGCAGATTATCACAACCCTCGAAGATGTCAGCAAAGTCGAAAAACCGCCTTCCATGGAAAGTGGCCGGACGATGTCGGTGGTCCTGGCACCGAAGAATTAGCTGTTTGCGAGCCGATATGACAATCACGAGGCACTTCTCTGCTCCGGATTTTTGCCCATCCGTTACAAAAATTCCAGCAAACGTCGGTGGTAAGGTTCGTTATCTCCTTGCTATAATGCTCCGATTCTGTTGCTGCGAGAGCTGACAGTAAACCGACAAGACCTATCCGCTGAATTCGGATCAGGGTAGCAATCTGCGACTATGCCAAAACAAAAGACTCACAAGGGAATGAAGAAGCGGTTCAAGCTGACGGCTTCGGGGAAAGCCAAGCATCGGACAGCTTCTCGTGGCCATTTGTTGAGCCACAAGAGTGGAAAACAGAAGCGACAACTGCGAATGGACTCTGTCATTAAGGGAACAGACGCCGCCACAATTCGGGAATCGCTGCGGCCTGGAAAATAATAATCAACGCGACACACGGTCCGGATTCAATCCAAACGGGACAGCCAGAATCTGATTCGCGTACTTTTTACCGATTCAAGACGGAGTTGACCGATGAGAGTTACCACAGGAGCCACTCGGCATCAGGCCAAAAAACGCCTCTTTCGTGAGGCCCGAGGCAACGTAGGGGCCCGAAGCAAGCTGCTGCGGACTGTTAAAGAGGCAATTATCCGATCGCGTGTCTATGCCTACCGAGACCGCCGTGTTCGCAAACGTAACTTTCGAGCATTGTGGATCACTCGCCTCAGCGCTGCGTGCCGACAGCGGGGTTTGCCATACTCCACGTTCATTCACGGGCTGCAAACGGCCGACATCGGACTGAACCGTAAGACGCTCAGCGAGTTGGCTATTTCCGATCCTCAGATATTTGACGAACTCATCGAAGCTGTACAATCGGCACTGGCCGGTTCCTCGGCCGCGTAGGCCTTAAACACTGAGCCCTTTTGCATTCGGCCAGACCAGAACGATGGATCCGATTGCCGCATTCGTCGAATACGAAAATGCCTCGCTTCAGGCGATCGAAGCCGCTGAAGATTTGCAGGCGCTGGAAGCGGTGCGGATCGAATACCTTGGAAAAAAACGGGGACGCCTTCGCAATCTGCAGACACTGCTAAGCAAAGCCGAACCGCATCAGCGGCCCATCTTGGGCAAGAGATTTAACGAGCTTCGAAACAAAGTCAACCACGCGCTGGAGCAACAGCAGCTGCAATTAATTCAGCCTCGGCAGAAGCTGAGTGGATTAGACATCACCCTGCCGGGCATCCCGCTGCGATTGGGTCGCAAGCATCCCTTGACCCAAACAATGGACGATTTCAAGGACATTACAGGGCGTTTTGGCTTTTCTGTCGCCGAGGGTCCGGAAATCGAAGACGAATATCATAATTTTATCGCGCTGAATATTGCTGAGGATCATCCAGCGCGCGACCCGCTGGACAACTTCTATCTAGCAACAGCCGGAAAATCAGCAACCGACAAGACCGGTGCTCCGACACTGCTTCGCACTCAGACCTCGACGGTGCAAATCCGCGTTATGGAAAAGCGCAAACCCCCAATTCGAGTCGTTTCGCTCGGTCGCTGTTACCGTCCCGATACGATCGATCAAACTCATCATTGCATGTTCCACCAAATGGAAGGTCTCATGGTCGGTGAATACGTAACGATGGCTGAGCTAAAATCCGTGCTCCGCTTGTTTGCGACCGCCTATTTGGGGCGCGACGTACACATTCGATTTCGACCCTCGTTTTTCCCATTTACAGAACCTTCGGTAGAAGTTGACGTGAGTTGGAATGACGACTGGCTCGAACTTGGTGGGGCCGGAATGGTCGACCCAAACGTATTGACGGCCGTCGGCTATGATCCTGAGCAGGTCAGTGGATTCGCATTTGGTCTGGGAATCGAGCGGTTTTGCATGCAAAAGCACGGGATTACAGATATCCGCTACTTTTTTGAAAACGACGTGCGATTCTTGGAGCAATTTTAACCGACCATGGTTCGATTTCCGGTGACATTTAATTCCCGTCGTAAAAACATTCTCTCCCTATCCGCGTTCAGAAACTGGCCTGAGCACGATAGCGTTCCTTTTGGAAATGATGACCGCTAAGCGCGACCAGGATTCAAGACAGAAGAAAAGGTCATGGAATTTGTTGGCCGAAGATCGAAAGGGACATAACGAACTTCAGAGACTTTGATTTGCAACCTGATCATAGTCGCTGTATTCGTTGTTGTATTGCCTCTGCCAGGATGGCAATGGGGAATATATTCAATTGTTTCGTGCCCACTGTTGTATCCGGAACGGGCAGTTCTGGACATTGTTCCACTCGACACAACGCGTGACGAAACGGTCAAGAAACTTTCCTATGCAGGTATACAGGGAGCATTCCGAATCAACAGATCAGCCTACTGTTGCAATGTCTAGAATCGGCACTACGGCGACCGTTAGCACGTGAATGTCGCTCTTTTTCGACCAGTCCGACATAGCCCGTAACGGGAGTTGTGTCAGCCGACGATTCGAACATTAAAATTCGACAGATTGATTTCCTCAAAGCCAGCGAGATCGAACTTCAACACGACCTACAAGCCCAGCAAACGGGCAACGCTTCTAAGGTGCAGTGGAATCTATCGCGACATCGCAAACAACGGATTCCCTTTGCGGCAATAAACGAGATTTTCTGAGATAGTGGGCCGCATCGCACTAATAGAAGCGCAGCTGCCAGGTTCGACGAAGGCATCGCACTGCTAAATCGACGGCACGAAGTGACTTTTCCCGCCGCACAACTTGCAAGCGACTTTCATCCCATCATACTTGACCGCAATGCGGACAATCCGCAAAGAACTCCACTGGCTGGATTTCGACCATGTTGGCAGATCTCCTGCAATGGGATGAACGCTGGAACCTCGACACTGCTCGTGTGTAGATCTGGATTTAGTAGACCACGACAGCGCTGGCAATGAATCAGGTTGGCAGGCATGTCTTCGCTATACTGAGGACACAGCCCCCGGGTCAAGCTGGCATGTTGACTTCCCATAATGCTTGTCAAACCTACTCGACAGTTGTGAGTAACGTTTTCTAACTCTATTTTTTATTTTAGGGTACTGCCTGTCCTCGCTTGTAGGCAAATTTGGACGGATTCGAGTAATCGTCAACTTCTCTTGAAGTGGAGGATCTCTGTCATTTATGCTGAAATCGGGTACCCTAAATACAAACATTCCGTAAGTTGCGGTGTGCAATTTCTCTGCGACTCTTCCTCACCCGTCACTCGCTGTGCCGATGTCACAAGCAAAAAATAAAAAAAGCGATCCTGAATCCAGTTCCAACGCAGAGGCTTACCTTGTCTTTCGAGATGGCCTCACGTGGCGGGACGTGTTTCGGTTGATCCCCGGACAGGTTACAACGGTTGGAAGAGCGGCCACGAATCGTATCGTGCTACGAGATGAAATCTGCAGCCGAAATCATTGCGAAGTATTTCAGAGTGGCACGCAATGGGTGCTGCGTGATCTAGGCAGTCGTAATGGAACGCTCATCAATGGACACCGGGTCAAGGGCGAATTGGCGTTGCACGAAGGCGAGCTGATTCAGATCGGCTCGTGTGAATTGGGATTCACCTCTGATCTGTCGAAGTCGTCTTTGCAATGCGGTGAGCCAGGCGACCAAGCCTCTTCCGAAACGGCTGAGTTTGTCGCAAACGAAGAATCCTCGGAACCCGAACCGGAAATTCTCCACCGGAAGCGGATGACCCGCTACGACCCATCGAGCACTGCAGAATTAGATGTCGGCCGAGACCGTATCAATCAAGAGTTGGCTACACTGTATCGCCTCGCACTCGGTATGGGTGGAGCCAAGAATTCACAACATCTTGCCGATGTCGTGCTGGACAGTCTATTAGCGGCAACGGGAGCTGACATCGGCGCGATTTTACTGCTGCCGAAAGGGACGGCCTCAAAGCCCAAGCCGCGACAGTTGCGAGTCTCCGCTTACAAATCACTCGGCGAGTTGCCATATCGAAAGGTCTCTAGCCATCTTTCCGGTATCGTGCTCGCCGAATGGAACGCCATTTTAGCTCGAGAGATTGCGGATGACAGTCGTTTGGCCGGACGAGATAGTTTGGGAGAACTTCGTGCGCAAAGCGTTATTTGCGCTCCGATTCGGGACGGCAAGCTCATTTATGGGCTCATCCATCTCTATTCTACGGATCCCACCTGTCTGCTTGAACCGGACGACTTAGAATTCACATTAGCCGTCGCGGACCAAGTCGCGATCGTGCTGAAAAGCTTGAAAGAAAAAGAGACCCTCGCGGACGGCTTGGCACGAGTTCAGGATGAAAACCAAACACTCCGCCAGCAACTGGCAATCGAAAGCGACCTGATCGGTGATAGTTCCTCTTTGCAGAGACTCAGGAAAAAAATTGAGCGAATCTCTCCTACCGATGCGACAGTGCTGATACGTGGCGAGAGCGGAGTCGGCAAAGAATTGGTTGCACGTGCGATCCATTTTAGCAGTGAACGACAAAGCGGGCCCTTTGTTTGCATGAACTGTGCCGCTCTGAGTGAAAGTCTGCTCGAAAGTGAACTGTTCGGTCATGAAAAAGGATCGTTTACCGGCGCGACTGAACGAAAACTTGGCAAGTTCGAACAAGCTCATCAGGGCACATTGTTCCTTGACGAAGTGGGAGAGATGGGAATGGGAATTCAGGCGACATTCCTGAGAGTGTTGGAAGGACACCACTTCGAACGAATCGGTGGCAGAGCGGCGATTAAAGTTAACGTCCGGGTCCTCGCAGCCACGAATCGCGATCTAGATCAAGCGGTCAAAGATGGCAAGTTCCGTAAAGACCTGTTTTACAGGCTGTTCGTCGTCGACGTCACCGTCGATCCGTTACGCGAGCGCCGCTCGGACATTTTGATCTTGGCAAATCATTTTCTAGAGCGATTTGCCCGAAAAACTAACCGACCGGTGGCAGGATTTACCGACGATGCGATGAACTCGCTGATGACTCATGATTGGCCAGGAAATGTCCGTGAATTGCAGAATACCATCGAACGGACTGTCATCCTGTGCACAGGAAAATTGGTCTCGGAGACCGACATACAGTTGTCTACGATCGGTTTGATAGACGAACCCAATTCTGAACTCGCTAGTCCTTCCGCTAAACCCGAGGTTTCACTGGAAACCGTCGAACAGGAACACATTGTGGCAATCTTGAACCGAACAAACTGGAACAAGTCGCGAGCGGCTGAAATTCTAGGCATTGAGCGTTCGACTCTAGATCGCAAGCTGAAACGGTATCGGGTCAGCCGTCCAACGAATTGACTGTAGTTGTGACCCTTTGTCGTCACCGTTTCAATCGTTGACTCAACGCGATTATAAATTTCCATCGGTAGTATGTTGATTTTCTTACCACGTTCTGTCTCGCTCAGAGTTTCCGGAATCAAAAAGAATCTGTTTTTACCCACCAAATAGTTGTTTATCTCATTTTTTTGTTGACAACTCAAAATTCTGCCTTAATAATTCTATGGAGTAGAAGTAACTGTCCTGCCTATTGTTATACCCACCTAATAGCTTGTTCCATCTTCGTCCTCCGGAGAAAATCTCTGTTTGGAATACCAGGAACTCCGGGTGTTAGGGACGTGGTGTTGGATTGCCAACCTGTGAAAATCGACTTGTAATTCGTCTGAATATTGTTTGATCTTTAGCAATTGGAGCGTGAGAAAATGGTAATGGCGATTTCGTTCGAGGTTCCTTCTAACCTCGGGCCAGAGTCAGGGATTAACAACCTGCTTGATGATTTTGATTTTCAGCTTGAGAAACAAGACTTCGGCACCCTTGAAGCCAATCCGTCCCAGCCGAGCAAATCGAGACCTGGATCGACAGAGAAAGTGTCGGTATTAGCGGCCAGGTATGCTGCCGGGTTGCCGTTGTGGCATATGAAAGATTGTTCTGACCACGGGCCCGGAGAAAGCGACTTGATGGGACTCTCTAAGGATTAGTAACCGACCTAGTTGCGAGAACGCGCCGGATCTCGACGAGATTAGTCGTCGATGATTTCGACCACTTGCAGCCGACGAAGTCCGCTGGGGATTTCGATGTTTACCGTATCGTCAACTTTTTTTCCAATTAGCCGACTCGCCAAAGGACTCGTCGTCAAAATCTTCATGACCTCGCCCGTATAGTCTTCTTCTCCCGGGCCGACAAATTCATATCGTTCTTCTTCGTCGTCGTCCAGATCTCTGACTGTGATCGTGGAGCCGAATGTGATCATGCCTTTGGGCATCGTTGACTTGTCGACAATCTCGCAGTTGGCCAACTTAGACTTCAATTGCTGGGCCTTGCGTTCCAAATGTGCCAGTTGCTCGCGTTGACCGTGGTATTCGGCGTTTTCGCTCAAGTCGCCCTCGTCGCGCGCTTGTTTGATGCGTTCGGCGACTTTCATCATCTCTTCTTCTTCAAGCTGACGAATCTCCTCTCGAATCTTGTTGTAGCCTTCTCGGGAAATGGGATGCCATTCCATGGCGTTAGCTCCTTTACACTTGACGCTAGCGACATGAGGAGCAAATTGTCACAGTCGCTGACGGTTTAGTTTGAATTGCTCGGCTGCGTGCTATCGCCCATCTGAAACACGTCGTACGATATCAGCCCTCGTGACCGCACCTGGGTAGGAATTATAGGCAAGTTCCCAGGACTTCGCTATACGGTTTTCGGATCAATGCCCTTCCTTGAAAAATTTTGGAAACCGCGAAGATATTGTGGCAGCGGACATGATCGATCCGAACCATCGTTTGTCGATTTTACCCTGCTTCGCCGCGCACTTGTCGGCACCCTGGACGTACGTAAAATAAAGGGGTGGCTAAAGACCACGCTCCAATGGATTCGTGTGGAACAACACAAAGGCAAACGATGATTAAAGTCGCCATATTAGGAGCCACCGGGTACGCGGCGCTCGAACTGATTAAGATTTTGTTGAACCATACCAAGGTTCAGATCACTGCCTTGACGACGCGGCAGCAGGAATCGCCAAGCGTACATTCTATCCATCCCAGTTTGTTTAATCGGTTGGACTTGATGTGCGAGGATTTGACTCCGGAAGAGGTTGCCGAGCGTGCGCAATTCGCCTTTTGTACTCTTCCCCACGGAGCTAGCACGGCAGCCGTACCCGGACTGTTGGCGGATGGCTGCCGCGTAGTCGACCTGAGTGCCGATTACCGATTGAACGACCCCGGGGCCTACGAAAAGTGGTATGGACTGGTGCACACCGACCCGACCCGTTTGGGCAGCACGGTCTACGGACTTCCGGAATTGTGGGCGGACAGGATTGCCAATGCCGACCTAATCGCCAACCCCGGTTGTTACACCAGTACGTCGATCCTGGGCCTAGCGCCACTGTTATGTAAAGGTTATATTGAACCAACGGGTATCTGCATCGATGCCAAGAGTGGTGTGTCCGGCGCCGGGCGATCGCCCACACTGACGACTCATTTCCCCGAGTGCAACGAAAGCGTCACTGCCTACGCTGTTGGCCGTCATCGCCACATGCCGGAAATCGATCAGGTCCTCTCGGAAGTCAGTGACCAGAACGTGCAAGTTGTCTTTACTCCCCATCTGATTCCGATGGACCGTGGCATTCTATGCACGATGTACGCGCGGTTGAAAAAGCAGGTGACTGAAGATGAATTGCTTGATGCGATGCGACGGTTTTACGAAGACAAACCGTTTATACGAATCGTCGAACATTTACCGGCGACCAAGGACACCGTCGGCACGAATTTCTGTGACGTGACAGTTCGAATCAGTCGTAATCAGTTGATCGTCTTGGCTTGCCTGGACAATCTAATCAAAGGCGCCGCCGGCGTAGCCGTGCAAAATTTCAACTTGATGAACGGCTTTCCCGAAACGACCGCGTTGCTGCCGACTGAATTGGGAATCGGAATCTGACGATGGACGCAGCCATATCTCTGCCAAGAGGCTTCAAAGTCGCCGGTACAGCCTGTGGACTCAAGGACGATCCGGCGGCATTCGATCTGGCTCTGTTCGTTTCCGAGTCATCATGTACGGCGGCCGGCGTGTTTACGCAAAATAATGTTTGCGGCGCGCCGGTGAAGGTCTCTCGCGAACGACTCCCTCGAGTGACAGCTCGAGCCGTCATCATCAATTCGGGAAACGCCAATGCGTGCACCGGCGAACGAGGCTTGATCGACGCCCGCTGGATGACGGCGGAAGTGGCCCTCCGATTGATTTGTTCAACCGATGACGTTTTGGTTTGTTCGACCGGCGTCATCGGTCACTACTTGCCGCGCGAAAAGTTGACCGCAGGAATCCCAATACTAATTGAAAAGCTAGACGATTCTCCGCAGTCATTTGAAGACGCTGCACGCGGCATGATGACTACAGACACCATTCACAAGCAGGCAGTCCGGCGCAAGAAATTCGGCGGCAAAGTGGTCCAGGTCAGTGGAGCCTGCAAGGGAGCAGCCATGATTGGTCCCAATATGGCGACCATGCTGTCAGTGATCTTGACTGACGCCGAATTATCTCCGGTCGACGCTGACGCTATGCTGCGTCACGCCGTCGACCGCAGTTTCAACTGCATCAGCGTCGAAGGCCACACAAGCACCAGTGACTCGGTCATTCTGATGGCAAACGGAGCAGCTCAAAGCGGTCCGCTTGCGGATACCGACAAGCCTCGCTTGCAGAGTATGTTAGATGAAGTTGCTGAAGAACTAGCCCAAGCAATCGTTCGCGACGCCGAAGGCGCAGACCACCTAATCACAATCGACGTGCGTGGCCTACGTAGTCGTGGAGAGGCATTCCGCATCGCGCAAACGATCGCTAACGACGCGTTGGTGAAGACAGCGATCGCCGGTGCCGACCCTAACTGGGGGCGCATCGTATCATGCATTGGTCGTACTAATGTTGATCTGAGCGAAGATGCCATAACGTTACGAATCAACGGCACCGTGCTTTACAATAAAGGAGCCCCAGCGCCCTATGACGAAGAAGCTGTATCAGCCGAAATCCGCGAAAACCGGAATGTCTCAATCGCACTGGATTTTCCCTTCGGAGACGCTGAGGTTCGATTCTGGAGCAGTGACTTGACAACTGAATATGTCCGGCTGAATTCTGAATACACAACATGACAGCGGCCGCGATTAACACTTGTAAGATGAGCGAATTCGGTCTTAAACCAATCAGCTGAAATTATCAGTAATTCGTCGAAAGAACCCGTATGCTGTTTCGACTGCAGAATTCGTATTGTTCTTGGTCTGCGAAACGTTTCCGCTGCATTCGCGCGACATTTCGGATTGGTCTATCGGTGGCCACAACAGTGGTTTTAACCTTTGCTGGCTGCGATGGTTCTCAACCCGATGACATGCCGTCTAAGACGATTCAACGAAATTATTCAAAATATTCGCCAAGAACAAAGGTGAGGGAATTCCGACCTTGGCGACTTTTTCCGCCGTTTGATCCCATTACAGAATTTCCGATCCATGTCATTGAAGAGGCCACGAAGTTAATCGATGATGCCGAACTGGTGCTAGCTGTCGTGATCGGAGACGAGCCGCGAGCATATCCTATCAATGTCTTGAACACTCCGCAGAGAGAATTCTTCAATGACACATTGGGCAGTCGGCCTATTGCTGCGACTTGGTGAGACCTCTGTCATAATGGCATCGTGTATGACCGAAAAATCGATGATCGAACGTTGACGTTTCATAGCGCCGGAATGCTGTGGGACAATAGTGTCGTGATGATGGACCTGGAGACGAAGAGTCTGTGGAGCCATATTCTAGGTGAGGCTATGTCCGGACCACTGCTGGGTACAAAGCTAAAAGTCATTCCCTCACTGATGACCGACTGGAAGACGTGGCGGACTATCCACCCTAATACGACCTTGGCGTTTTTGGATCGTACGACGAGAGAATACACACGGTCGTTTTATCGCGATCTGTCTCAGTTCGTCATCGCGATGCGTAACGCCCGGGAATCGAAGGTTTGGGCGTTTGATCGACTGTCCAAGTATCCAATCGTAAATGATCAATTTGCACGGGAACCGTTGGTGATTGTCTTTGACCAAAAGAGCAGTACTGCGTTCGTATTGAGCCGACGCGTCGACGATCGTGTTCTGACGTTCAAACTAAGCAACGAGATCCTCATTGACAATCAAACCGGATCGCAGTGGAA
Organism: Planctomycetota bacterium; assembly: GCA_963582345.1. Classification (GTDB taxonomy): domain Bacteria; phylum Planctomycetota; class Planctomycetia; order Planctomycetales; family Planctomycetaceae; genus CAUZSN01. The sequence goes on along the minus strand of CAUZSN010000003.1, from coordinate 57,259 downwards.
CGCAGCCACCGGCAAGGCCATTCAGGGACAATTGAAGGGAAAACAACTTAGGCCGCTGGTTGCCACCGTCTCGTTTCGCCAAGCGTGGATGAGGTTTCATCCCAACACAATTGTTTGGCAAAGATCACAGGAACACTGATCGGTACACTTGTTGTCTATCCAGAAATTAATCTGATAGGGTGACAGACGCTGGGAAGCCTAAAACTACGCACGGAGATCAATCAGGCGTGACACGTACGAAAAACGTCGATTTGTCGTCAGACGTAGAGGCCGAAACGCAGAAGATCGGCCGGTATTTGTGGAAACACTTAGTACGCCGGACGCCGTCGATGTTCGAACGGCGATGGTGGGATGATCGCATTCTCTCGTGGGCAATGTCCGACGAATCGGTGAAAGTGCAGATGTTCCGATTCGTAGACGTACTCCCGACGCTGAAGACCCACGACGATATCATACGGCATTTACAGGAATATTTTGACGAAGTTGATGCCCATTTGTCTGGGGCCGTACGATTGGTTCTCGAATACTCGCAGCCAAACACCGTGCTCGGCCGAGCTTTAGCACTCAACGCACTCTCAAACGCTCGCCGGATGGCAGAACAATTTATTGCTGGGACGAAAGTCGAAGAAGTCCTGCAGACAGTGAGCCGCATCCGCAAGCAAGGATTCGCCTTTACGTTGAACCTGCTGGGCGAGGCAATCCTTAGCGAAGAAGAAGCGGATGTGTACCAGCAGACGTATTTGAATCTCATTGCGGGTATGGCTCCGCAGGTCAATTCCTGGCCTGAAATTCTGCAGGTCGATTCTGATCAGCAGGGACCGATTCCAAGGGTGAACGTGTCGTTGAAACTGTCGGCACTGTACAGTCAGTTCAATCCGACCGATCCGCTGGGAACTGCCGATGCTGTTAAGTCCAGGCTGCGTCCGATCATGCGCCAGGCCCGCGCACACGGCAGCTATGTCCATGTCGACGTGGAACAATATGCGCACAAGTCATTGACCACGAAAATTTTCAAACAGGTGCTAATGGAGGATGAGTTTCGCGACTTTCCCGACGTCGGCATTGTAATCCAGGCCTATTTGCCCGAAGCTGATCGAGATCTACGCGATCTATTGGCATGGGTCAAGAAACGCGAAACTCCGATCTGGGTACGACTGGTCAAAGGAGCCTATTGGGATTACGAAATGGTCGTTGCGAAGGCGCGTGGCTGGCCGGTTCCCGTATTCAGGAAAAAGTGGCAGTCAGACGACAGCTTTGAGCGCCAGACGCGGTTTCTAATGCAGAATCACCAGTGGCTGCGCCCCGCCTTGGGCAGTCACAACCTGCGTAGTTTGGCTCATGCCATCGCCTGGGCACAAATGCTGAACGTGCCCCAGTCCGCGTACGAAATCCAAATGCTCTATGGTATGGGCGGAGAGCAGGCTCAGTTGTTCGCAGAAATGGGTCACCGCGTGAGAATTTACACGCCATTCGGCGAGTCGATTCCCGGGATGGCCTATCTGGTGCGCCGTCTGCTCGAAAACACATCGAACGATTCCTTTCTGCGGCACAGCTTCGTCGAGAACATTTCTGTAGAGGACTTGATGATGAAACCCACTGAAGCCAGAACTCAGACACCCCAGCAACCGGAAGAGCCGGTCAAGAGTTTTGTGAACGAGCCGCATACTGATTTCAGTAAAGCGGACGCTCGAGAGGCCATGCAGCAAGCCATCGACGAAGTCGCCGGACAATTCGGCCAAGAGTATCCACTGATCATCAAGGGGCGTATTGTCGAAACCCAAGCCAGCATTGAATCGAGAAACCCATCGCACAAATCGCAGATCGTCGGAACGGTATCAGCTGCAACACCCGACAACGCGGCCGATGCCATCCAAGCCGCCCGCGATGCTTTTCGCAAGTGGTCACGCCTCAAACCAAATTATCGAGCCGAGTACTTGGAGCTGGCTGCTGCTGAAATGCGCAACCATCGTTTCGAACTGGCTGCGTGGGAAGTCCACGAATGCGGAAAACCGTGGAGCGAAGCGGACGCCGACGTGACTGAAGCGATCGACTTCTGCATGTACTACGCCGCTCAAATACGTCGACTATCTGTCCCGCAGCACTGCAACGTTCCGGGGGAAGAAAACGCTTATTTGTATCGACCTCGCGGTGTGGTTGTTGTCATCGCTCCATGGAACTTCCCGCTCGCGATCCTGACCGGAATGACGGTAGCAGCGTTGGTAACTGGAAACACCGTTGTGATGAAACCGGCAGAACAGTCTTCTGTGACTGCCGCCAAACTGATGGAAATTCTCACGAACATCGGAATCCCAGACGGAGTCGTGAATTACCTGCCTGGAATCGGTGAAGAAATTGGCCCGGAATTGGTCGGTAGCCCCGACGTCGATGTGATCGCCTTTACTGGCTCGCGAGCAGTCGGTTTGTCAATCAATCGTGAAGCAGCAGCAACGGACGACCGACAGAGATCAGTAAAACAAGTAATTACCGAGATGGGCGGTAAGAACGCAATTATCGTCGACGCCGACGCCGACTTGGACGAAGCTGTTTTGGGTGTCGTCAACAGCGCATTCAGTTACTCGGGCCAAAAATGCTCGGCCTGCTCGCGGGCTATCGTTGTGGAACCGGCTTATGATTCCTTTCTAGACCGATTGATCAGCGCAACGAAAAGTTTACAAATCGGTCCTGCGGAATTGCCTTCAACAATCATCGGTCCCGTGATCGACGAAGACGCGCAGTGTCGAATCCAGGAATTTATCGAACTTGCTAAGCAGGACTGCCAGATTAAGTTAGCGTCGTCTGCCAGCGAATTTGCTGCTGAGGGCTATTACGTCGGTCCAAATGTGTTTGCCAACGTCGATCGCAATTCACGACTGGCGCAGGAGGAAATCTTCGGGCCAGTTCTGGCAGTTATCAATGCAATAGACTTCGACGAAGCAATCGAAATCGCCAACGACACCGATTATGGATTAACAGCCGGAGTTTTCAGCCGAAGTCCTGCCAACCTCAAACGAGCGCGGCAAGAATTGCAAGTTGGCAACCTATACATAAACCGCGACATCACTGGAGCGCTGGTCGAACGTCACCCTTTCGGCGGCATTAAAATGTCTGGCATCGGCTCAAAATCCGGCAGTTTTGACTATTTGAAGCAATTCATGCTTCCGATCAACATCAGCGAAAACACGATGCGCCGCGGCTTTGCCCCATTGACGGACCGACAGAAGTAATCTCGCTTCGGGACGAGAAAAACACTCCTCATCGCTTAGGTGGTGCAACACGATCTGTCAGATTTCAAGTCCGTCTCTTGATCAAATGCCATGTGTGGTCGCGCCGTTTTCTCCTGGTTGAATTGTGCTGACCCGCATTTTGATGGTTAGTGCTGGAAAAGGAACTCTTTGGAATTCAAAATAGCCCAACCGATGTCTTCCAATGCGAGACGACGGTTTTTCGAAGTGGCGATGTGCTTTTTCGCCGCTTCCATTTCGGGCGCCACTGGTGCACGTGCCAGTCCGGAAAGGTACAGTGTTGTGATGATTTTCTCGTCATTCTGTTTTGCTTTGACCATGCGTCCAATTCGGCCATTGTCAGCTCGCAGCTTTTCGTGCACCGGACCGTTGATCATTTGCAATGCTTGCGACAAGTTGGGTTCATTCGAACGCTCGCACTGGCAGGCCGTCTCTCGCTGCGGCTGTCCGAAGATCTTTAGGAAGTAATTGTCCCGTGGTGGCTCGGGGAGCGCGATTGCTCGCATTCCAGCAGGAACTCCTTTGAAAATCTCTGGAACCTGAGTCACTTGACAAATCGCATCCAGCAGTTGCTCGGCGCTCAACAGGCGAATTGTCGCGTGGGAATTATAGATCTCGTCATCCGCATTGAATTTGTTCTTTCGGGAACTGAGCTGATAGGTTCGGCTCTTCATAATGGCTCGCACCGCCCACTTGCGACTGAACTTGTTCTTAACGAACTGCACTGCCAATTCGTCCAATAACTTCTTGTTCGATGGTGGATTCGAATCGCGAAAATCATCGACCGGTTCGACGATTCCACGTCCCAATAGATGTCCCCAAATACGATTGACCGAAGCTTTGGCAAAGAAGGGATTCTCGACACCAGTCAACCAGTTCGCGAAGACGACTCGGCGATCCTGTTCGTTGGGAACGTCGACGTCGCCTTTTAGCAGCAGATGGACCTTCATGATTCTACCTGTCCGCGGTTGCTTCACATCACCCGACTTAGTGACGAAAATAATCTCTTCGTCCGCCGAACCACCTGCCTGGCGGCTGATTCGGTTAAAGGCCGCGGCGATACCATAGTAAGTGTCCTGCAACCATCGCCCGGACGGATGGTTATGACACCTGGCGCACTGAATGCGAATACCTAAAAATAATTGAGCTGTTATTTCGCCGGCATCGTTGGGATTGCGACTGGCTCGCCAGTAGTTTGCGGCCGGACTTTCATACACGCTGCCGCTGGCAGTCAGCAATTCACGAGCCATTTGGTCCATCGGCTTGTCATTCAGGATACTCTTATAAATCCATCGCCGGAATTTGTGGACTCCCGCGGTTCTCAGTTTCTTGCTGTTCACGCGTAGGATGTCGCCCCACTTCAGCGTCCAGAATTCAGCAAAGTCCTCCGTGTCGACCAGTCGATCGATTAACTTGTCACGCTTGTCGCCGCTTTTGTCATTCAAGTACGCTAACGTTTCTTCGACCTTGGGCAAACGACCAGTCGTATCTAGATAAGCCCTCCGCAGAAATTTCTCATCGGTGCACAAATCCGAAGGAAGGATCTGAAGTTGCTTCAGTTTGTCAAAGACGTGCTTATCGACAAAGTTGTTTTTTTTTGGATTGTTCCACACAAAACCTTCCACATGCTCAAGGAACGTGATATGGCTGGTCGCCATTTGATGCACGTAGCGAGCCAGAATGGCCGTTTCTCCACGACCAACTCTTTTGACCAGTCCGTTTGCGTTAACAGTTCCAACAGATGCGTTCGACGTCGTGAAAACCGTTAGCGGCGTCAAATCGCGGATGGTACCGTCGTAAAAATGTCCCATCACAACTAACTGTTGCTGAGACGTGCCATGCTGTAAGACTCGTTTTTTCGGCAGAATCTCGGTTTTGACGAGATCAGAAGCATTGTCAGTATTGAATCGCAACCCCTCGCGAATCCAACCATAGAGAACATTGTATACGTGGTCGCCCTTTTTCATCCTTCTGCCGCCACCGTGGACCACTTGCATCGTTGGTTTCTTTAGAATCAGACTTTCTTCAGGATTCATCGGATTCGTTCGACGACTAAAAAATTCATTCCGTAGTGTTACGATGTCGAGCGATGGATCGAACGCTCGAAGCGACAGCCGAAAGCCCGCCTTGCCCGAAGGAGAACCGTGGCAAACTCCCGCGTTACAGCCCGCTTTCGACAATGCAGCCAGCGTTTCGGTTTTAAAGCTGACGAAATGCGGTTGCTCAAAATTTTTGACCTCTACGTCGACAATCGCCTGCAGCTTGCCAACTTTTGCCATGATCTTGGCGCTTCCGTTGCCAACAGGTCGAGCGATCGACCCATCAATCTCGACCACTGTAGGGTTGGACGAGTCGTAGACGGCCTCCTTCGTCAAGTCGCGCAGTTCGCCCGACCCGAATTTTGCGGTCACGATCAATTGTTGATGGGCTCGACGGCCTTGTAATTCGAAATTTCCGACTTCAAAAAAAAGTTCTGTGGGACTAACGACAAAAACAGCATCTCTGTCGGCTGGCGCTATCTTGTCTGCTACCACGGAACGCGCGAAAAAAGAGATGACATGACACAGCACGAACAGGGCAAAAAGTCTCCAGAAATTCGGACTGGGATGCCACATATTTTTCGTCTTCACTCCACATTGATACTTATAGCAGGTGAGGTTGCAGCGAACGTTGTCATTCCTACCGTCACCTCGCCTTTCGCAGTCACGTTTCTAACGATTTTTTCTTGTATACCCTGCACTGCCGTCAGCCAAACCTCAACCTCGTTCTTGTCTGGATGAATCGTCGCAGCCACCGCGGTCACGCCTTTCGGAAGATTTTGGAAGGTGACGACGACCGGTCCCTTGAGTGAAGGATTCCTCTCGACGCTCACTATCACCTTCAACTGTCCGCCTCGCATTAGTCTGTCGGTTTCGACACCCGCTTTGACTGACAACGGTCTCTGTAGTTTCATACCGATTCCAGGCACCGGCTGAGAAATTTTCTCCTTCCCTTGCTCCAATGTGCCAGTCAGGTTCGCGGTGAAATCGCCAAGCGGCGCTTTGTTGTTTGCTGAGAAAACGATATTGATTTCGTTCTCGCCTTTAGGAATCGGCTTCAAGGCAGCTGATATTCCTCCGGGTAGACCGTTATGAGCGGGCGTAACGGCCAGCGTGATCTGTTCATCGTAGTCTTTGTCGCGCGTCGCGATAACTTTAATGATCGCCTTCAGATCACGTCCGAATACGATTTGTTGAGGCTCGATCCGCAGACTGAATTCTGGTTTTGGTCCGACCGCCACGGCAACTGCTCTTGAAAGAGTTTGCGGCGGCCACGGTAGTCCGCTGAATACGGCCTTCAAGGCCCCCGATAGCGTGGCATTCGCCTGAAAGTCAGAGTCGCCGATCTTGGCTGTTCCGGTGATCTGAATCGGAAACACTTTGCCGGTCGGAGCATCGGCCGCAGCTATCAGAGTCATGATGACGTTGGGTCGACCCGACCCAATTACCGTAGGCGTATTGGTGATCCCTTTCGGCAATCCAAAGGCCGCAACGGTAATCGGTCCCTGGTAACCCTGTCGGTCAGGCGCGACCGTCACCGAGGCCGTACCACCAACGGGAATGTTCACACGGTCGGCCGAAGCGGTCAGCGTAAAACCCACTTGAGTCGGCCTGACGACAACCCGGTAAGCGTATTGGCTGCCGCCCAAATGATCTCGATGCTGGACAAGCAGTGTGTAGTCACCGTCGCTCGGAAATATGTAGTTGATCACAGGATCAACGACTCCGAAGTCACGCGCTTCAGCGACTTGCCCGCCATCGGAGTTGAGCAGACGCATGTAAATTGCCGACGGAGACCCCTGGCGACGGGTGATCCCGCGCAAGGTAAACTTCTGCCCCTTCTTTGCGGTAACCACAAAATGATCCCTGTCGCTCGCTTTGTCGAATCGGCCGTTGATGTTTGTCCCCAATTGGACGCGGTTCGGATTCATCGGATCGTCATTCGGTTCAGTTTCGACGAATTCGTCGCTGTCGCCGACCGACAACGTGACAAATCCACTACTCTTGCCGCCGGTACGCTTCGCACCCATATTGATCCAATCCAAGAACGGATCAGCAGGAACTTGAAAATTGACGGGTTGAACATTTTCGATGTGTGAACCGGCAAACGATACAGTCGCCATGCTCCCACGTTTCACACCCATCGGATAAGGCACGAACACGCAAGGAAAGTCACCGATGCGAAGTCGATAGTAATAATTGTCCCCGCCTTTGTAGCGGATGTCACTGACTTCCACTGTGTACTCGCCAGATGTTTCAAATTTGTAGCACAAACGCGAATCCAATTGCAGACCGGGTACGTCGTCGCTGTAGGCCAATTCGCGTCCTTTGGCATCCACAACGCGAAGAATTGGATCAAGAGGAGAACCAAGTCTGCGCGCTAGTACTTCAAACGAAAGCGATTGGCCGGCCGCAACTTTAAACTTATAATGATCTCTCGCCAGTGCAGTGATTGCTCCATCGATGGCGATGGGAAGGCTGACCGCTTGGGCCGCTGCTTGTGACGTGTTGGTGCCCTGCTGAGCAACAGACGGCAAATCGTCGATTAAGATCAACTTAAGCGGCGATGCACCATCCGACGTGGCAACTCGGATGGCATGCACTCCGACAGGTGTAGTAGCAGGCACTTTAAATCGATACGTAAATTCCTCGGCGTTCTTTCCGTTGTTTGTGACGTCAGGTGTCAACATGCCATTACAGGGAAAGCTGGCCCAAAGTTCTGACACACTGGCCAAGTTGGAACCGCGAATCTTCACGTCGTTCGCGCCACCCGGCCGTACTGCGAGAGGAGATGTTAACGAGATGGACGGCTGTGCTGGTAATTGCGACGTCACAGAAATTGCGAACATCATCAAAAAACACATCCGAGTCCACGCGAAACATGAGTTTTCTGACATGAGGACACTCCCTAGCAAGTCGAGTCTGGCTTTGCAAACCTGTATGCTTGGATCGGGATTGAGCAAGTGCCGATGATCATCAGACATCAAACTGGCAGGTAGCCCGATCAAGGAAGATTTGGATAACCATCAAAGCTCTCCGCATTTGCACCGCTCCCCATTCTGAAAAAAGTGGACAGCGGACCGAATCTCTTCGATGTTTCTATGATACGGGAAGCACAGGTTTTCCGCCAAAGAAAAAAGGCGAACTCGCTTGAGCCCCGTGAGAAAACTTTGGTCGTGATGACTATCATTTAGTTGATCAAAAGTCGCCACTACGGCTTTCGACCAAGTGGTCCAAGTCGCGGTTACTGTAATCTTCGAATCGCATTGACTCGCTGATCCATGTCAATTTGACAGTCCCAGTCGGACCATTGCGGTTTTTGGCCACGATTACTTGTGCATCGCCCGGATCATCTTCCGGATTGTATACTTCGGGGCGATGAAGAAACAGAACGACATCGGCATCCTGTTCAATGGCGCCGCTCTCGCGCAGATCGGCCAACCGTGGTCGTTTATCATCGCGCTGTTCCAAGGCACGATTGAGCTGTGCCAAGGCAATCACCGGCACATTGATTTCCTTGGCGAGAAATTTGAGCCGCCGAGTAATCTGGGCGATTTGTTGCTCACGATTGGCGATTCTTTGTTCCGGTTCGATGAGCTGCAGATAATCGATCAGAATCAAACCAATCTGGTTCCGGCGTCTGAGTCGACGTGCAATCGCGCTAATTTGTGCCATCGAGCGGCCGGGTTTATCGTCAAGGTATAAGGGAAGTTCGCTCAATTCGGTCGATGCTAGCATCAATTGGTGGTGTTCCTTCTCATCTAGTTGTCCAGCGCGCAATTTTTGGCCGTTAATCTTGGCACGCAGACACAGAAACCGCTCAGCCAATTCCAGTCTCGATTGTTCCAGGCTGAACACAACCACTCCAGTATTCAACTTTCGAGCGACAGATTCAGCAATATTGCAGACCAATGCGGTTTTCCCCATACTGGGACGAGATGCCAGGATGATCAGTTCAGAAGGCTGGAAACCGTTCAATTGATGATCCAGGTCGATAAACCCTGTGCTGAGTCCGCTAATGGTGCCTTCGTGCTGCAAACGTTCGTTAATACGATCGAATGCATCCAGCAGAATATCGCCAATCGCCAGTTTGACGTTGTTTTCCTGCTGCTCTAGGATGGCAAACACTCGCTGTTCGGCTAACTGTAGAATCTCTTCTGTGTCGCGCGTGCCATCGTAACACTCTCGCAAGATTTCGGTACACGTGTAGGTCAGCGTGCGTTGAATCCATTTGTCGCGCACAATCTGTGCGTAGTACTTGGCGTGGGCCGCATGATGGACGGTTTCCAGAATCGCGTGCAAATACGGGACGCCACCCACTTCGTCCAATTCGTTCCGTTGATTTAATGCTTCAGCCAGCGTCAACGGGTCAATGCCCCGAACGCCGTCCTCGTGCAACCGGCTAATCGCGCTATAAATCCGCTGATTGGCATCGTTGTAAAAGTAGCTGGGCTCTAGCAAGTCAGCCACTTCGTCGATGGTTTCATTCTCTAGCAAAACGCTGCCTAAGACTCCGCGCTCAGCATCAAGATTCTGCGGTGGCAGTTTGCTTTCGAGCGGATCCGTCGAAGGTTGTGCAACAGCCATTGGTGTCCTGCCGTGGTAAAATAATTCTAGATTGTCTCTCTTCGAGTGCCGAGAACAATCACACGGAACAAATTCAGATTCTTATGATCCGGACACCGGAACGACCCAGACTTTGACTGTTGACTTCACATCACTGTCCAACTCAATTTTTACCGTATACATGCCCAGTTCTTTCAAGGGACCCTCCAGACGTATAGATTCCGGTTCGACATCGTACCCGGCCGACTTCAACGCTTTGCTGATGTCAGTGGCAACGATTGATCCGTAAAGATGTCCATCTTTGTTGGCGTTGGTTTCCAGAGTCACGCTGTACTTGCTAAGAGCATTCGCCCGTTCCTTGAGTTCTTTTAAGCGTTCGGCCTGGACTTCTGCCATTCGGCGCTTGTGCTGTACAATCATCCATTTATTCTGCTCGGTTGCGATCGTGGCCAGTCCTTGAGGCAACAGATAATTTCTGGCATAACCGGGTTTGACTCGTACAATCTCGCCTTGCTGGCCAAGCGAAGCAACGTCTTCGGCCAACAAGAGCTCCGCCAAGGTTCGAGTCGTACCGGTCACCGTGGCGATGTTGCGTTTGCGCGACATTATTTGGTGTGTCCGTTGGAAGTGAAGAATCGATAACAACAAGAACTTATTGAAAGCCAATAGATCGAGTGGACTTTCAAAACGGAACGTCATCTTCGGGTGGTGCCTTGGGCGGAACGTCAACAAACGAGGCATCGGAAGGAATGGACCTGTCAGAACCTGCTGCATAGTTCTCGTCCCTTGCTACCGACGTCTCGCCCTGCACAGAGTCAGACCGACTTCCAAGCATTGTCATGTTCTCCGCAACAACCTTCAGTTTGTTGCGCTGTTTCCCGGTCTCACGGTCCTCCCACTGATCCAACTGCAATCGTCCCTCAATAAGAACTTGCTTCCCCTTCGAAAGATATTCACCGGCGACCTCGGCTGTACGAGCCCATAACGTCACATCAACAAAAGTCACTTCCTCACGGCGTTCATTAGCTTGTTTGTCAAACCAGGTCCGGTTCACCGCTAGTCCAATGTCAGCAACTGCCGTTCCACCGGGGGTATAACGCACTTCCGGATCACGAGTCAGATTCCCGACGAGAATCACCTTGTTAAAACTAGCCACGAAGTTACTCCTTCAAGTTGCAGCGGACTCTTGTTTGCATCTGGCAATCGGTTCAGGATGCTTCCGATGAACTCCGTGCATCAGCGTCTTCAAGGTCTACGAGTCCGGTGTGTCCTTGGTCTGCGCGACGCCCTCAGTCGTGTCCTTGGTCTGCGCGACGCCCTCAGTCGTGTCCTTGGTCTGCGCGACGCCCTCAGTCGTGCCCTTGGTCTGCGCGACGCCCTCAGTCGTGCCCTTGGTCTGCGCGACGCCCTCAGTCGTGGGTGGAGTCTTGGCAACCGCTTGTGGCTCACTATCGTTGCCGTTCAGCGCGCCCACCATCGCTTCGAATATCGAAGGCGGGTGTTTGATGATCAGATGACGCAACACACTCTCATTTAACTTGCAAGACTGGTTAACTTGAGAGATGCCATTTCCCTCCATGCGGAAATAAGTCAAATAGTGCAATCCTTTCCGGCGTCCTTCGATCGGATACGCCAGTTTCCCATCCAGCCAGGGACGGTTGGCCACCACTTCAGCGCCGGCTTTTTCCAATATTCCGATCAATTCACTTTGGGCACCGACAGGGTTCGCGGTGAAGCGGTCGCTATCCAGCAAGAACATGCCTTCGTACAGATTATCTGGCAACTTTGATCTCCCTGGCGACGCGGTCAAAGACGTTCGAACGACAACAGACTACAGACTACCGTTTTATCGTTTCTTCCACGATTTGCAACTACGGATTCTTAGTCTGTGTTTTCCTCGCACTCGGCAGGTGGTGCATTAAATCGATTCATGGCGGAATCCAAACCGTCGCAAATCCAGGTTTCGACAGCGGTGGCGGCTATCTTAATCGCAGGGTCGATGAATTCGCGTTCGGCAGAGGAAAACTTAGCCAACACATAATTCGTGGAGTCCATATCTTCGGGCGGTCGACCGATGCCCAATCGCAACCGCGGGAAATCCTGGGAATCCAGATGCTGAATAATATCGTTTATTCCTCGTTGTCCGCCAGCAGATCCCGACGGCCGAATTCGAATTTGGCAAAAGTTCAGATTCAGGTCGTCACAGACCACCAATAGGTTCTTTAGGGGCAGTTGAAAAAAACGGATACACCGCTGGACACTGCGGCCGCTGGCGTTCATGTAGGTTTGCGGAACCACCAACAACGTTTTTTCTTGGCCAATGACGACCTCTGTAACTTCGGCTTCAAACTTAACTTTTTGCGCCGCCGCTCCGTGACGTCGCGCCAATTCGCTGACTACCTGGAAGCCGACATTATGACGCGAATTTTGGAAACGACGTCCTGGATTTCCCAATCCCACGACGACTTTCATGCCCAGGCACCTGAGCTGTGGATGGATTCCACTTCTGCTCCAAAATCAACGTCATCCCCGACTCGAATTGCCCCAGCCACCAATGCTACTGTTCCTCATCGGATTCTTCCTTCGCTTTCTTACCGACTAATTCCGGTTCCGCAGCTTCAACTTCTTCGACTTCGGTCGGCTCTTCAATATCAATAGGCGGAGCGACTCGAACGACGGCCATTTCCGGCGGATTGTGGACGTTCGTTCCTTCCGGCAGTTCAAGATCCTTGACCGGAATCGACTGATCGATCTCCAAACTACCGATACGGACCCAAATCCGTTCAGGGATCTTAATTGCTAAACAGTCGATTGTCAGCGAATGCACATTTTGTTCCAGATGACCGCCGGCGGCGACTCCCGGGGCGACGCCGCGCAGTTCGATTGGCACGTCGACGGTGACTCGTTCGTTCGGATCCACTCGCAACAGGTCCACGTGCTGGATGTTAACGCTCAAGGTATCCCATTGCACCTCGCGAATAATGGTCTTTTCGGATTTGCCTTCAATTTCAACGTCGACAACCTGCGCTCCCGATTGAACTAGCGGCTTCAAAGTATCCGCCTCAATCGCAATGGCTACGGGGTCCATTCCATGCCCGTAAACGTTGCCCGGAACGACTCCTCGTCTTCGCAGTCGGCGGCACGCCGCCGTCCCTCGTACAATCCGCTTTTCGGCAGTCAATCTTGGGCCATTTGTCACGGATTCGGACCTCTACTCAGGACTTTTGATGAATCGCGTAAAGTTAACGCCTGCGCTGCGAAACTGCAACCGAAGAATCACTAGCACCGATTCGGTCTGGAAGGCCCAACCTGAAAAATCTTTACGTCATGCGGGAAAACCGTGAGCAACACAATTTAGCCGGCGAATCCCACTGGATTTTGGCAAACGATTTCGCGTCAGGTATACTGGCATTCGTACCTGGTGATTCGTATCTACTTGCCGAGAGTTGATGATGCACATTAATCGAAAATGGTATCCTGATCGGTGTCGTCTCGTCGCGCTGTCATTTAGATTTCTTGCGACAGTTGCCGCGGCGGTCATTCGCAGGTCTCTTTCAGCAAATGAAGATGTGGAAGAAAAATCTCCGTTGGAACGATTGGGCATTTGTCGAGGCCCAAATGTCCAACCGGTTGCCTCGGTGTGATACAATGCCCATGAAAAATCGTCAATCGGACGGATGCTCTGAGTCAAGGTAATGAAAATACTACTTGCGAAACCACGTGGTTTTTGTGCCGGCGTCAACATGGCAATTGAGTGTTTGGATGAGGCGATCCGGATATTTGGACCGCATATCTATGTCTTCCACGAAATTGTGCACAACAGATACGTCGTCAATCGTTTCACGACTCAAGGAGTAAAGTTTGTTGATCGTGTCGAAGACGTGCCATCGGGCTCGATTCTGCTCTACAGTGCTCACGGTGTCTCGCCAGAAGTTCGCACCGTTGCCAGCGAACGACAGTTGAAGACGATCGATGCGACTTGTCCACTGGTCACGAAAGTCCACATTGAAGCGATTCGGTATGCTCGGAAAGGATTTCATGTCGTCCTGATCGGACACGAAGGCCATGATGAGGTCATCGGAACGATGGGGGAGGCTCCGGAAAGCATCACGTTAATCGAATCGCCCGAAGAAGTTGACGAACTTCAGATTTTGCCTGACGAGAAAATCGCGTATCTCACCCAGACAACACTCAGTGTCTCCGAAGCAAACCAGGTAATCGAACGGCTGAAGCAGCGATATCCCAACATCCAGTCTCCACCGAAGAAAGACATTTGCTATGCAACGACCAACCGTCAGGAAGCCGTCGCCACATTGGCTTTGAATGCCGATGCTGTGATCGTTGTGGGTAGCCAGAACAGTTCGAACAGCCTACGCCTGATGGAAATTGGTCAGTCGGTCGGAAAACCGGCGTATTTAATCGACGGAGTTGACGAACTGAAGGATGACTGGTTGGATGGAGCTGAGACGGTTGTCGTCACAGCCGGAGCCAGCGCACCGGAAATTGTCGTCCAGCAGTGCGTACAGCGTTTAATCGACAAGTTCGGTGCGACCGTGGAAGAGGTGACGATTCGCGAGGAGCATGTCTACTTCCCGCTACCGCATGAGCTGCGGGTCGTGCAAACCAACACCTGACATAAGTATAGTTAGCGTTTCGTCAGCTAGCGCCAGCCACGTTTGCGGAACAGCGAAGCAGTGGCGGCAATCCCGATGATCAGCAGGGCTGCAAATTCTGTCGTCGCCAGGTAAAACACAATGCCACCAAACAACATGTAGGAAAGCGTTAGCAGGCTGGCCGTCGGAACGATAATCGCACTGGCAACGATCGAGCTCACCAGGTGCAACACGAATCTCGCCACCAGCAGCTCGGTCGTGCTAACAGGCGTCAATATCAATGCCGTCAGAGTACCGCGTTATCGGTCTTGGCTAGTGAATGAGACCAACAAATGACAGCAGGTGATGAATTGCACGACGAACAATATGACCGTCGCACAGGTCTCGACAGTCAGTAGCTCCGAAACCGACGTCTGATTCAGGCCGACAAATTCGGTTCGTCCATCACACAGGTGCTGCGTGTTCAATCGGACAGCATGCGAGTCAAACGCAGCCAGATGGCAGAAGAAAAGGCTCAACAAACTGCGGTGAAAATGATTTTTCCGCTGGTTCTGTTCATTTTCCCAGGCATCTTTGTTGTCCTGGTCGGGCCTGCGACAATTATGTTGATCCGAGGCCTGGGACTGGGCCAATGAATGTTTTCGACCGAGTCTATAGCGTTTTGATCGCTTCCGTGACCGAAAAGTCTCGTTTCTTGTCTCTGTGCAAGCGAGCAGCCGCGTGATCAGGATCGTGGTCGGCAACCGCCAACCAACCATTGTCGGCGATATGTCCCAACAACTCCGGCTTCTTTCGGCGAGTCTGCAATACATCGACGTCATAACTCATGCACCACAACGTCGGCAAGTGCCGCCAAGTCGGACATAAGTCGGCCAAGTAAACAGCCGATTCGCCATCGCTTTCAATAATGAACACCTGATGACCAACTGTATGTCCGCCGGTCACCACAGAGTGAATGCCGGTTACGATGTCTACGTCTCCATCGATGAACCGTAATTGGTTTGCCCTTTTGAGGGGCAATAGATTCTCTAACGGATAGGCGACCTGTAATTCGGGCAGTTCTGCTGTCGCAATCATCCACTCGCGACGCTGAACCACATATTCAGCGTTGGGGAACGTTGGAACCAGTCCCCGTTGATCGTCGTGCCGCGTCGCACCGCCGGCGTGATCAAAGTGCAGATGTGACAAGATGACCATATCAATCTGTTCGGGTAAAACACCTGCTGCCTTCAAGCTCACGACCAACGGGTCACCTCTCTCTGAGCGGAAGATCTTACGTTGCTTTTCAGGCAGCTTCGCCCCGTAGCCCGTATCGATCAATACTTTGCGATCGAGAGTATTAACCAGCAGACAATTCGTCGCCTGCGGTATGTGATTACTGTCATCAGAAGAGATGACCCGACTCCAAAGCGATTTGGGAACGACACCGAACATCGTTCCGCCATCAATTTGAAAGCGTCCACCAGAGACGGTTGTTAGTTGAAATTGGCCGAGTTGCATGGATGTTCTCCAGCCTGTCGCTAACTCTCTGTTCCTAGGCGGTTTCCGCTTGCTCCTGATTCAGTTCCACAATTATCGCTTCGCGGATTTTAAACTTCTGAATCTTGCCAGTCACCGTCTGTGGAAATTCTGCGACGAAACGGATATAGCTCGAAATTTTGTAACGAGCCAGTTTGCCCTTGCAACACTGGAGAATTTCCTTTTCAGCAACCGCAGCCCTTTCCTTCAATTTAATCCAGGCAGCGAGTTCTTCAACGAACTTGGGATCGGGGACGCCAACAACTGCGATGTCTTCGATGGCCAGGTGACTGTTCAGGAACTTTTCAATCTCCCAATTTCCACCGCCCTGACAAATCGTGTCATTAACCCGACCCGTAATGTGACAATACTCGTTCTCCATACACAACGCCAAATCGCCCGAATGCAGTCAGCCAAATCGATGGGCCAACTGAAGTTACGCCTTTGAGTTCTCGCGCACAAATTGATGCTTGAGGTCCTCCGTTTCGTCGCGCAAAACCTTGACCTGACGATCCAAGGATTTTCGAGTCGGTGCGATTTTTTTTAGAATCTTTTCGCTGTTGCTTCTGATCGTTTTTGTCAGTTTTTCAATTTCATCGAAGGTACGTACTCGCTTTTCAATTTCCAGAATCGCCTGATCGATGGCCGAAAAGTCGATCCTCTGTCCAGCCCGCTCTTGCTGGCTGCGAACGCACAGCGCTCGGGCTAACGTTAGACCAACACGCAAATAGATGTCCGAACTTTGGTCCTCAGAGTCCCAAGCGACGACAACATCCTGACCGTACCGCGTCAACGGTTCGATGCCTTCAGGTGCCGACCTACTCGAAAAGACAAACAAGCCGACCTGAGCGTTGCGGTTCCTGCGAGCAATCTCGATTTCTTCTCGAGCCTTGGCCAAGTTGTAGCTCTCTTTTTCCTTCGCTTCGACAACGATCGTTGCTTTTGCAGCGACACTGTCCGGGCCAAGTTCGATCACGCAATCGCCGACCTTGCAGTTCTTAATTTGGCCAGTCGTGTTGCCGGTGCGTGTTGCGATATCGCCGATTCGCTGGGATTCGTATTGGACGAGTGCAAACAAGGCGTCCTCAAATTCCAAACCGTGACGCGTCGAACGTTTGGACTCCTGTCTTCTGGCCGCCATAGCCTGTAGCGTTCCCTTCACCTCCTCCTGAAACTTCTGATTTATCTCACGATGCTCATTCAGCAAAACTAACAGTTCACGCTTCAAGCGGGCGAGCGGCGAACTTTCGTCATCGAGCGAAAGATGATTGTGGATCGCATTATTTGTATTTTCCAGCATCTTTTTCAATCGCGACAAGGCGGATGTTTCTTCGTCCAACGAGAATTCTCTGGTGATGGTTCGTTGTGCCCTGTCGACATTCCTGACCAACCGACTGAGTGCAGACTCCTCATTATCCAGTGAAAACTCTTTAACGACCTCGTCAATTTTTCTGTGAAGCTTTTCAGAAAGCTGCCCCTGCCGATCAGTCAACTCGCGAATGAACCGTGACAAGGCCCCGTCTTTGTTGTCGAGAGAAAATTGTTTCAGCACGTGCTCGCGTTGCGTGGCCAACTGACTATCAAGAGTTTGTTGCAATGCCGCCATTAATCCTTGTGACTGATCGGGACTGAGCAGCTGCATCAGCGGGCTTTCTTGGCCGAAATGAGCAGTCAACGTTTTACAGAGCTGCGAGTCCTCATTGCCAATTTGTCGCCGCAAGACGGTTTCCAGTTCGCCATCCTGTTTGACCAGACGATCGACCCGCTCTGGAAATCTTCCGTCTTTTGGATCGAAATAATCTTTCAGAATACTTGTTAGCCGCTCGTGTACTAGGTTCGAATGCTCGTTCAGCCGGCTTTGCAGCGTCTCCAGCAATCGTTCGCTTTCGCGACGCACAAGCTCTGCGTCGATCTGCCCACGGGCCTGCCGCAATGCCAATATGCCGATGCGTAATGCCTTCAAAACAAATTGCTCCCGAGCATCGCGGTCAACATACAGAGACAATTCGGCAATTGTATCGGGATCGTAAACGGTTAATTCCAGGGACACCGAATGCGGCAGATTGGCCGAATCACGAACGGTACCATTCGTTTCGATTTCGAAGTGAGGTTCCATAGCTTCGTCCACGTATTGGTTTAAAGATTGTCCTTACGTTAAAGTTCCGTCCAGCGTTGTTTTCGATTTAAAACATTAATTATTCCTGTCCAAGTTGGCGCGGTATTCAGGATTGCAAATTCTCAGTTTTCATATATTGCGCACGACGCCGGGGAAAACAAACACTAATCTCGCGGAAATACACTCCCGTGGAATGCTATACACGTTCGCCACAGCACGTTGGTAAGCTTCTAGTTGGCCCCGGTAATACTCGACTCGCGCCGCCAGTTTGTTAGAATCAGCTGCTGGTATGTCGTCCGTCTTGAAATCGAGGATGTCCGCAGCGACACGATTTTTACCCTGGTACATTAAAACCAGCCGATCGATACTGCCAGAGAGCAACCTGTTGCTCTCGCGGATTGCAAATCGACGCTCATTGTAGACCTCAACACTGACCGGACCCACGGACAGCCGGTCCAGTGCATCCGTCAGTAGACTGAAGTCGGACGGCGTTTGATAGGCCGCGCGACTCAGCACGCGCGCGATCTGGGGACAATCGAGAAATTTGTCAAATTGGGCCAGCATCTGGTCGATGTCCGATTCGACGGCGCCAATAGTTGCAGCGACATGTCGCAAGGTGTTTTCATCAGGCCGACCGTCATCCAGCCATTCAATTTGTTCGAACCAAGCGTGCATTAATGTCCCATACTCGAATGCCACCGCATTGCCGTTGTCGAATACATGGGTCAATTTCACTTTCGAGCCGCCTTCCAAGCTGGACGGCGCCACTCGCTCCAGACCACGCCGTCGAGAGCCTGTGGCCGGTGCTAGGAAAGCTCTTATAGGCTTCGTGTTCTCGACGTCGGATGGTCGGGCGTCGACTGGCGTAGAGCCAGAGCACTTGAACCATTGTTCATCACCGTGCTCGAATACTGTGGTCTGTGGCGACACCGGGCTACTGTCGGTCAACGCTGCACGCAACAGAGCAGCATCGGTTTTTTGAAGCTGCCGCTCATTCGGTTGCGAGGGCGCAATGATCATGTGCAAAGCGTGAACTGCACGGGTTACGGCAACGTACAGCACGCACAACGATTCGTTCACAGATTGATGAATTGCACGCTCGAACATTTTTTGAAGATCATCGGGCAACAACCGTTTGATTTTGTCATTTCGCCGGATGCAAACCTTGTCGATTGGCTGGGTTGGATCAGGTTGGCTGATAACGAAAGGTTCCAGATGATCGCTTAATCCGGAGTCCAATTCGGGAAGCACAACCACGTCGAATTGTAGTCCCTTGGCCTGGTAAATTGTCATGACACGGACATCATGAGACGTTGGGTTGGCAATTTTTTCCGTCTGTACAAAATGTAGAAAATCGCTGGCCCTTAACGTAGCCTTGGGCTGAAAGACATACGCCAATTCCAGCAGCTTAGTTAAGCGAGCCAGATCATGGCGGCTACAACTTGGCGCCAGTTGTTGAACCCATCGGTATAGCGTCACTCCATAACCTTCCGTCAAAAGCGATTTCCGCACGTGCTGGGCCAAACGGATTGCGGCCCCATCGTTTTGGTAGTCAGTGAATCCGACAATCGGCCCAAGCGGCGAATTCGCCAAGTGGAAACGCGCCACTGTATCCCCTGGATGATCGGCGATTCGCAATTGTGATATAATGACCTGCACGGCCGCTGAGTCAGTTACGGGATTGCCACCTTCTTCGCTCGCTGGTATTCCCAGTCGATGCAGTTCGAAAATTAGTTTCCCGACGGTAATGTTGCGTTGCGTCAATACGCCAACGCTATGTCCAGGCGCTTGCCGAACGATATCGGCGATGCGCTTGGCGGCAAAGCGAATCGTGACGTCGAATTGCTTCTCGTCCCGGCCGGCCTGGGGTGCCGTCACCAGACACACGTAGCCAACTAACTTCTCCCGGTCAGTCGTATGCATTTCGAAATTCCTGCACCAATTGCGTACAGGTTCGGCCAAGTCTTTCAGACCAGAATGAGTTGGTATCCTCGTAAAGATTGTATTGACCACGTCGATTACCGGTTGAGCAGAGCGGAAACTGTGAGTCAGTGATTCTTCGTCTAAGTCTGTCAACTGCCAGTTCAATGTGTCAAAAATTTCGGCGACGCCTCCACGCCAGCTGTAAATGGCCTGCTTAGCATCCCCCACGCAGAAAAATGACCTGTTCTCACCGCCACTGGTTACCTGCTCGGCTAACGGCCGGACAATCCGCCATTGCGTTAGTGATGTGTCTTGAAACTCGTCGAGCAAAAGGTGAGCGATGTGCGAGTCTAGACGAAACGTGAGCCGTGGACCATTGTGGAATGTAGCAACCTCAGCCAACCGCCAAGCGATGTCATCGAACCGCATTGCTCGTGCATCATGTTTGAGCTCGCGGTACACGTCATCGAATTTTGAAAGCAACTCGAATGCGGCTTCGGTCTGCCGCGCCAATTGATTCAACAAAACAGCCTTGGCGTGCTGCAACACTCTTTCGTACAGATCATAGACAAGTGGCTCGATCGGCTTGCGACAAAATGTCGTCTCGCCATCAAGAATCTTGTCACCAATTCCTTTACTGATGAAAGACTCCCAATCGGCCTCCAGGATATTTTGACAAGCCGTACGGTGAGATTTTTGAATTGTTTTATGCGCCGGCACTGACAAGTTCTGCAGTTCCTGCTGTAGTACGGTCAATTCCGTCTCACTGAGTTGCTTCGGGTGGGGAATCTTTTGCCAAGCTTGGACATTGGTTTGTTGATAGATGTGATATAGCTTATCGACGGTCGAGCGAACCAAGTCGCTCACTGAGCGGTCCGCTGTTCCCTTGGTGAGCAGGCTCATCAGCCGAACGATGTTGCTCGTCGTATCATTCCGCAGAATCATTTCAATTGCCCGGGTTCTGAGCCGGCTATCCGTCAGTTCGTCGACGATCTGCCAGCCGGGCGGCAAGCCCAACTCTAGGCTAAAACTTCCGGCAATTTGCGCAAAGAAACTGTCCAGCGTGCAAATATGCAATCGATGCAAATTTTGTGTCAAATGCTGTAGCATTTCCAGACAACACTTACGATTTAGTGAAGGGTCGTCGATAAAGTCGGCCAATTCGGCACATTTTTTGTTGTTGCCGGAAGCGGCTGCGAGACGAATCAGAATTCGCTCTAGGATTTCCCCGGCAGCCTTGCGAGTGAAAGTAGTGGCCAGAATTTGGTCGGCCGCGACGCCGGAACGCAACAGTCGAATATAGTGGTTCGAAAGTCGAAACGTCTTCCCCGTTCCCGCCGATGCACGAACGACAATATTCCGATTGGACTGGGCAGAACTGTGCCCTGGCGACCGACTCTTGGCTTGGCTGTTCGCGGATAAATCCTTCACACCGCCACCTCCTGGCCGTCAATTCGCACTTTGTCGAATACACCATCTTGGCAGATGGCCGCAAAATCAGTCAGGATCGTGGGTGACGGATCGGCGGGCGGCCAAAATTGCTGATCCAGGATGCCATCGGCAGCGTCTAAAGCAACTCGATCGGCTTCTGCCAAATCCACGTCAGACCAGTCGGCCAGTAACTCGCGCACTTTGCCCGTGTCCTTGGGCAAGACAATGAAACCCAATTTGACCGTGTCGGCAATGCCTAGCGGTTTTACCAAGTGGCGATAGAGCGGAAGCTGCAGATCAATCCAAACCTGACCGAACTTCCTATGCGCTTGTTCCGGGGTTTTGGCGCCATCGCCAGTTTTGTAATCGAACACGATCCATTCACCGGTGTCCAGATTCCGGTCGATTCGATCGATACGGCCGCGCAGGGAAATGTGGCCATTCGCGGTTCGCAATTGGACAGGGAAGTTCGGACTGTCTGGGATTTCGAACCGAAAGCGGCTCCCGTTCGGATTCAACGTGCTGTAGCTGTTCTCGATGGAAACTTTTTGCGGCTCGTGAACGCTATCGGCCGGACAGGTCAATTCGACATATTCAATGTTCCAGCCCTGTAACGCCCATTGTGCTTGCCATTGAGCAAAGGCATCCAGTCGCAAGCGAACCTGCATGATTTGGACATCAACCGGTGCCAGTCGGCTCCGACCGAACTTCTTGATCGCGCACTCATCCAATGCGTCGCGCAAAAAGTTCAGAATGTGGCGGGCGTCGGTTGAGTGACGAATTTCCGATCGCCCAAACTGATTCAGCACTTCGTGCGTCAGATTGCCGAACGATAGAGCGTCCAATTCCTTGACTGCATCGTCTCGTGAGTCCAAATTTAACACGTGCCGCAGGTAGAAACGGTATGGGCATGCCAGATATGATCGGAACGCCGTCGCGTTGATGACTTCAATCGGTTCCGGAAAACGCTGGGGCCGCGGCACATTGAAATCGGATGTTTGGCGGTTCGTCTTCAACGTCCTGTCCAATGGTATGTGTGTTTCGTTGGACCGTTTTGGATCGAAGAACGCGAGCACACGATGGGCGATCTCGTCTGGCTCGGCGGCGAACAACAATCGGCTGGGTGTTAGCGGGTCGCCCTGTGTATCACGGCGAGCCAGAATCAAAGTCAAATCATCTCGCACAGCCAGAAGTGTGTTCAGTGCGTAAGCGTCGCGTGCATAGCGGCGAATATTGTCATCGATCTTTAACTGCCGTCGCAATCGATTGGGCAGAAAGAGATCTGAGTTGAGCGATTTGGGAACGTGACCTTCGTTCAAAGTGGTCACGATCATTGCGGGTGCGTCATCCAACGGCACTTCAAGCCAACCGAGTAATTCGATTGCATTCTCATCATGGTTGGATGAAACGGATTTTTCGGCGAGTTGTTGGAGGGTAAATCGAATGGCTTGTGGTGCAGTGACTGTCGGTGATATCACTGCCGGAATCGTCGTGTATTCGCTTAGGACTGCTTGGACTACACGACAAACTTCCACGGCGGTTCGTTCAATCGGATCATCCCGATCCAACTCCACGTTCGCATAGACGTCGCGTAGTACGTTCACCAGTAACGGTGTCCACTCACTTAGCGTTCGTGGTTCACTGACAAGTGGATGGACGAGAATTCGCAATCTCGCTTCGATGTGCTGAATTGGTTCACGTTTCTGTGCCGGCCCTAGCCATTCGCCCAATCGGGGCGGCAGGTGCTCGCTGTAATAGTTGTCGAGCTGTATTAGCCAGTTCGAGTCATTATCGATGGCATTCTGGCCAACGTTTGATGCTCCATCGATAAAAGTTTTCTGATTCAACCACGCGAACACATCCGGATGCCGGACCAAAGCTGCTAGATCATTGAAGCGACCGGCAGAACCGTTGTTACACAGTTCGGCCTGATCAACGTAGTTGGCGATAGCTTCCAATAAACGGTAGGGAGCCGTTTGTCCGATTGGTTTACCAGCAGCCCAACGGCTGGGCAAGTCGCTTTGAGACAGCTGTTGCTCGATGTGCGGCACAAGCCGATCGTCGCAAACGCCAATCGTGATCTCGTCCGACCGGTAGCAACCGTCGTAAGCAGCAATGGTCCGAACCACGGCATCGGCCTGTTCCAACGGCCCCTCGACGATGCTGACTTGGTCGGTCTTAATGGCCAGCGTGGCATTCTGCCACTCATCGAGGACGAGACAGCCGTGCTCGTCGAATCTGTTTGCAAGCTGTTTTGGTGCGTGGATGAGTGCAGTGACTCGGTCGGCGACCTGGTCGAGCATTTGTCGCATTGCACGGTTCATATCAACGGTTCCGACCAAAACAATGTCGCGGTCAACGCAACACTCGCGGTGCTCGATGGCGAACAACCGTGCGGTCTGCGGGTCCCACAATTCCAACTCGTCCAGCGTCTTTAGGTATGTTTGCTGAACTGAACGCAACACTTGCCAGCGAGCTGTTTCGTCAAACCCGTCAATCGCTGAGCCGTGCTTGGCCACGTCATCAAAACTCAAGCCGTCCGCGGCTAATTCGCGATGCAGACGCCACAGCAATTCTCCCAGATCCATCCAACGGACTGGATCGTTTTCACTGGAAATCTGTGGGACGACCTGAGCGATCAGATCGCGGTCCACGTTTTTCAATGCCCGTGCCCAGGCAAGCTTCTGAACCAAATCGCTGGCGAACGGTTGTTTCGACTTGTACAGCAATTCGGGAAGAGTGCCGACCGTTTCGATACGCGGCGGCACAAAATCAGAAATTCTTGCGGTGCGTTCAACCAGAATTTCCAACAGTCGCCGACCGGCACGGCGCCCCGGTACGACAATGACCACATCGTCCAAGTTCAGAACGTCTTGAATCGCGTACTCGTCGATAAGATACTCAACAACGGCCAGCAAAGCTGGTTGGTGCCATTCAAGGAACTTCCGTGTCATAGGCATAGTTGTTGCCGCCATTCAACAAGTGATCTACACTTTTCAGATTACTGCGATCGCAGTTCTGGTTCAAATGGCTACGAAGAATTAAGAATGGGAACCGCTTGATTCTGCGAGAAATCGTTGTCACAATGACGGACCTGACATTTTTCAGTCAGGTTGGTTGTTCGCCGAAAATTTTACTTGAGCCTTCACTCAAGTTTGTCTGCTCGTCCGGAGGCTACTGCCAATTAAGGTACACCTATGAGTCTAGTCGAAGGTCAAACCGTCGGAATTGATTTGGGCACTACTTACTCTTCAATCGCGCAATTGGACAACGAAGGTGCGCCCACCGCGATTCGAAATGTCGATGGTAACGTCATCACGCCGTCAGTGGTTCTGCTAGGCGATGACGATCATATCATGGTGGGGCCATCGTTTGGACGCATTGCCGTCGAAGACCCCAGTCGCGTAATCGAGGCAATCAAACGTGAGATGGGAAACAAAGACTTTTACGTCGTGTATCAGGCCAAGAAATTAACACCCGAGTTTGTATCAGCTCTCATTTTAAAAAAACTGAGACAGGATGCTGAAAAGCATATAGGGACGATTGCTAACGCAGTGATCACCGTACCTTATTATTTCAACGATGTTCGCCGCAAAGCCACGCAAGACGCGGGGCGCATTGCCGGATTAAACGTGATCGACATCATCAACGAGCCGACTGCCGCCACACTGGCGTTTGCCTGGAACAAAGGCGAGCTTGGGCGGGCTGATCTCAAGCAAGATGAAAAAACTATACTGGTGTACGATCTGGGCGGTGGAACATTTGACGTGACAGTGGTGCGGTATACGCCAACTCATTTTCGCGTTTTGGCAACCGACGGCGACGTCATGCTAGGCGGTCTGGACTGGAGTCGCCGCATCTTGGATCACGTGTGCGAGCAATTCAATCAGAAGTTCCATAAGGATCCGCGCGACAATCCCGCAGCGGTGCATTCGTTCTCGAGTGAGTGCGAGCAAGCAAAGTGTGCGCTCAGCGAAAAAGCTCAGGTTCCCGTCACTTTGTATTATGAAGGCGATTCGCTAACGGTCTCGTTGACGCGTGGCGATTTCGAACGCATGACTGCCGATTTGCTTCAGCGTACCAAAGACACGACGGAACTAGTGCTCCAACAGGCGGGAATCAAGCCGGAATCTTTGGAAAATGTCATCCTTGTCGGCGGGGCAACGCAGATGCCAATCATCAAACACATGTTAACAGACGTGTGCAAACAAGCTCCTTCGCAAGATGTGGTTCCAGAAGAAGCGGTTTCGCAGGGTGCCGCGATTCATGCGGCCATTTTGGAGGCCAAAGCAACCGGCGGCGAGAGCCGAATGGGAAAGGCCTTGATCAATCGATTACGTGCCGTGAATACCACTGATGTCAACTCGCACTCGTTAGGTGTGAAGCTGACTGATCCCAACGATAAATCCAGAACGATTAATCACATAATGATCCCGAAGAATACGGAAATCCCCAACAACGTCAAACAGCGATTTGTGACTACTTCGGATAATCAGCAGCGGATTCACGTGACCGTACTGGAAGGTGAGGCCTCAAATCCGAACGCCTGTACCACGATTGGCGATTTTCGAATTTTTGATTTACCGGATAACTTACCTGCCGGATCGCCGGTTGAGTTATCTTATGAGTACAATTCGCAAGGTCGGATCCTGGCGCACGCCAAAGAGCTAACCGGCGACAACGAAGCCTCGACTGAAATTGTACGAGACTCCGGACTTGACGAAAGTGGCGTCGATGTCTTTAAGGGCCTTGTAGACGAGTACGAGATTACATAATCGTTTGTCATTATTTCCGCACGACTTTTGCCGCGATCGACGCGGCGGGTGCAATCTGGCCCAACGACAAAACGGTGCGCGGTTTTGGTGGCACATCGTTTTTACACAAAAACAGAGTCTGTTTGACGCTCCACTGGGAAAGCAGCTTCGTGGCACTGGATGTCTATAAGGACTGGCTCGGGATCCCCGACGGCCCACGCCCGCCGGATTACTATACTTTACTGCGACTGGTGCAGTTCGAGGACGACAACGACAAAATTCGCCGCCATTATAAGAAGCTAAACGCCCACGTTCGTAAATACGCCACAGGCCAATATGCTGTTCCGTCGCAAGAACTGCTAAACGAACTCGCCAAAGCAATGCTGTGCTTGACGGATCCAGCTCGCAAGCGCGAATTTGACGAAAAAACGGGACGCAAGTTCGAGCCAGCAACGAGCACGACCGGACATCCATTGATGGAAAATGTATTAGTAGATCAAGGTCACCTCAATAAAGAACACATCAAGGATGCTCGGGCTTTTGCCGACTTGCGAGGACTTTCGATGCGAGATGCCATCGTCCAGATGAAGCTAGCCGACGCCCAAACTGCCTCGCGAGCGTTCGCTATTGAACTGGGGTTTTCGTATGTCGACCTAGAGGACATGATGCCCGATGATTCCGTCTTAGACAAAGTTCCGCGAGCTTTAGTCAAGCGAAATTCAATTCTGCCGCTCTTTATCGATAATGATGTTCTGTTGGTTGCGTGCGCCGAAGAACCAACTCATATGTTGGAAGACGAATTGCGTCTTCGGTTTGGAGTTCCAATACGCCAAGTCATCGCCACGCCATTGGCCATCAATCAGGCCATCGCCAAGTATTACGCTGCTGGCATGCGCGACGAAACCGCTCAAAAACCGGCTGACGCCGCAACCACGCAGAAAACCACTAAACTACCAAAAAATTTGAATCGGAAACCGCGCAAGCGCACGACTCAATTGACTTCCGAAGAGCAACAGCAAGGCAAGCTTTTGGGAATCGTCATCATCTGCTGGACAACGATTGCTTCCATCCTAATTGATCAGTTTCTACTAAAACCACTGTTTTTTCAGAACTGGTCATTCGTCACGCTGACGACACTGATTCTGCCGCTTCTAGCCGTCTGGTACGTTGTCAGGGTGTACTGGAAGTCGTGAAGTTCTGGATTTCACGAAGTTGCCATAAATCCATATTACACTGGGCAATACTATGTGGTCATGAATAGCCACATTTTTCCGGGATCTGGTCAGCGTCGGGCCGATTGAGTTTACTGGGATACCTAACCCGGTGCTGATTTCATTGAATCGAACGGTGAACGTATGACTTCGCGCGACTACTACAGTGACGTTAGCAAGCTCGCGCTATCATAATAGTTGTTTAAACCGTTGGCTGTATGCTCGATTCATTTTAGTGTTGACCACCAAACACCGACTGTGCCTAGCAACAGACCGCACAGCTACTGCCTCGATCAGCGGTACTGAAGCTTTTTAAGATTCGGCCAATGGCTCTTTCTTTTCAGTGATGACCGGACATTGTAGCGACAACTCTGCGTTCAGTTCAGTATAGGCAGTCCACTCTTCGGGTAAATTATCTTCGTGGAATATCGCCTCCACGGGACATTCCGGAACACAAGCTTCACAGTCGATGCACTCGTCCGGGTGAATGTAAAGCATCGACTCGCCTTCGTAAAAGCACTCGACCGGACAAACAACGACACAGTCGGTGTATTTACAACCGAAACAGGGTTCGGCAACGACGTGAGTCATAACGTTCCCTTTCCTGCAGCAGGCTGATCTCGCATACGAGGACATTCCTTTTCATGACCGTCGGTGAGTAGCCTACATAAACGATTGAACTCTGCAACCTTTCAAGCAATATATTGACCGCACGGGCCGAAAAACTTGGCCGAACGACACAAGATCAAGAAATTTCACACTTTGCGTGCGAAAAATCACTCGGAATCTTAGTTGCGATCCAACAGAGTGTCAAGTAAGTACCTGACGCAATTTCATGTCGAGACAGGGAAGGCGATGCAACGCAGTAACTCACGATGGTGAAACGCTTAACGTGTGCGTCAATTACCATATTGCCTCAAATACTGAATCAAACTACATTAGACAGCAACCAGTTTGATCGCCCACCTACAATTCAGTAAATCGGGTTCCAGTGAACGGTCTTGCGAGTTGGATTGGTGGGGCTTGGCGACATTGACCCCTCTCGTCGACTTACTTATCCATCCCAAAACTCATTGCAGAGGAATCTGCCCGTGGCCCTCACGGCGATTGACCTCCATTTACTTAATCGATGCCTCGCTGAAGAGCCGGGCGCATGGAACGACTTTGTTGATCGATTCATTGGATTGTTTGTACACGTCATTAACCACACGGCGCACGCACGCAGCGTTCGATTATCGCCCGAAGACATTAACGACCTCTGTGCGGAGACTTTCGTCGTTCTGTTGGCGGATAACTACTCCGTCCTTCGCCAGTTTCGCGGCAAATGTTCGCTAGCGACATATCTAACCATTGTTGCCCGCCGTATTGTATTACGCGAGATCACTCGCCACCGTATCACTGAAACGAGGGAACGCGTTCACGCTCACCAGTCTTCGCTCGAACAGGTTAGAGCATCCAACCCGGAGAATTCGCGAATTGATGACCGTGATGAAGTGCATCGAATTCTGAAGACGTTGTCAGAAAAGGATGCCGCGGTCGTTCGCCAATTTCATCTCGAGGGTAAATCCTACCGAGAAATCAGCACCGGGTTAGGTATCCCAGTAAACTCAATCGGCCCGACACTGACCAGAGCCCGGGAAAAAATTCGGCAGTTTAATGAACAGCCGTAGCACTCGAACCTGTCGGCCTGTAGATGGCGATCTGCGGATAAGCTCGGTGCTCGCTCCCCAATCTCCCAGAAACACGCGTCTTTCGTCAACTTAGAAAAGCCAATCTGGCCTGTTGACACGCTGTGCTGCAAAATGTAACACGACAATTGATGCGAGTTAGAACGCAATTGAAGGAAACCAGCCATGATGGAATTCCGATTTGCCAGGATGTGGATTTCCGCATGGTCGATTGGTTTGTTGGTCGTCCTGCTTTTGACTGTCGAGTTCGCTCAAGCTGACACCCCGTCAAGAGGGTTCTTGAAGCGCATTTACCGGGACGATGAAGGAGAACACACGTTTACGGTCTTTGTCCCGCAGGATTATTCGTCTGATACGAAATGGCCGATAATATTGTTCTTGCACGGTGCGGGAGAACGAGGGAGTGATGGCGATGCCCCGACGAAAATCGGTCTGGGACCGTTCGTCAGAAAACGGCAAGAAACTTTTCCGTTTCTGGTGGTTTTTCCGCAGTGCGAAGACGTCAAAAGCCGTTTGCTCCAGGGATGGAACGCCGGGACGCCAGACAGCAGTCGGGCCCTCCGCATTTTGGACGCTGTCGAAAAGGAGTTTCGCGTCGACAAGAACCGCGAGATCCTGACCGGCTGGTCTATGGGAGGTTATGGCGTGTGGAGCATCGCCGCAGCAACGCCGAAGCGATGGGCAGCGATTGTCCCCTTAGCAGGTGGCGGACGCCCTGAATGGGCCCAGACGTTAAAGGACATTCCAGTGTGGGCCTTCCACGGAATGGACGATGCGGCCATCCTGCCGAAAGAATCCCGGCAAATGATCGAGGCACTCAAGTTGGCCGGCGCTCATCCCCGCTTCAACGCTATCTCCGGCATCGGCCATGACGTTTGGAAACTTGCCTACGACAGCGACAATCTTTATGCCTGGCTCTTAGATCCCCGTTCGGTGGAACATGCAGCTCCCACAATTCATACCAAGCCGGGTCATCGCGCAATTGTCAAGCCAAACAAGGACGATCCATTCCTGCCGGTGCTTGAAATATCAAAGGCCGGCTACGTCCGTTTGGGCAACGACATGCTGGATGCGCTGGCCTATGCGATCCCTAAGTTGGTCTCGGCAGAACTTCTCAGCGGGACGCTTGACGATTTCTCCGATACGACGACTGTGGATGGTCGCAACTTCGACATCGAATTTTCCGGAATCAGCTACACCGGAAAACTTACACAAGCACGGATTAATGCGCATCGCAAAGACCATTTAAATATTCAACTGGGACTTCAAGACATTACAATTACGATCGACGCCACTTACGTCACCGGGAAAGATCATTCGGCAACAGCCGGACCAATTTACATCGTTATTGGCTACCAACGTCCTGCCTGGCTGAGTTTTGACGTCATGCCATTCGTCAATGATCGCCAGATTCGGCTGAAACTCGTCACGACGCAGTTTGACATTCCTGAAGACAATTGGTACGTGACATCACCTGCTGATATCTCTACGCGTGGCCTGGGTATGACTCGTAAGAAAGTGTCTAATGGTTTAGTTAACGGTCTTTATGGAAGTCAAGATCGCATAGAACAAGAGATTACATCAGTCATTCCGTCGCTTCTGAATCGAATTGAAAAGAAGCTAATCTGGACAGATGTTACGGATCTGGTCAGCAGTTTCTGGCCATTGCCCGTCTATCGCCCGCGAATTCGTGTTTGGCCCGACCAAATCGCAACGGACAAGAACGGTGTTTCTGTCGTTTTTGGCGTCACGGCAGCGGCCGTCAATGCAAAACATGCTCCCGCGAAGCCTAAATTAATCAATTTGATTGGTCGTACCGTAGGTGCGGTTCCGAAATCAACCAGTCTACGTATCGGCGTCGCACCAAATTTATTACGACCGTTGACGAACCTGTTGATTCAGGCTGACGTCGCTCGGATTCATGTTCTGGACATCCCTGAAACGAAATTCAGGCCGCTCGCGGACCGAAACGTCCTGGACGCAGCAATTCCCGACTTGAAACGCTACACAGACAACGTCGAGATCTGGTCGGAGTTGGTATTGGCCGAGCCGATCATGGTTGTCGATGCGAAACCACAGCCAAATGCTAACGGAAGATTTCAGTTCAACTTTCCCAAAATATTGATCTCCCTGGCGATTAAGAATGAAGGGAACGTTTCTCAGTGGACACCGTTTGCAGAATTTGAAGTCCAACTCACTCAATTAGTACAAGTGAATGTTTCAGCATCGCATTTAATCGAACGAGCATTAAAGCTGAGCTGGGTCGGCGAACCTGACATTAGACTGTCCGGACGATTTGCATCCGGTTATCAGCCAAAATCTTCCGAAATTAAAGCCGAAATGATCAAAAAAATATTCGTCGACGGTTGGCGAGGTTGGACCAGCCAGGGACCGTTCTCCAAGACCCGGATTCCGGACATCAACTTCGGATTGACGAAATTGCGGCTTTCAAAAGCCAACTGGTCAGCGCCTGATATAGTTGTCGAATTCAGTGCTCCCGGCGTGAAGATCACTAATCGCAGCAATATTTCACTGGTGTATGAAACGAAGGGTCCGCACAGCGGTTGGGGAGGTCCCTACACACTCGAAGCTGGAAATTCGCACGATTATACAATCCCATATCCACTGACTTACCGTCACAGGACCGATGCTGGAGTAAAGCTGTATACGTTGCCAGTCGGATCACATTGCGAATTTCGCGTTCCTAAGAACGGCGGAAGTCCTGACTTGTTCCAAGTCCGCGAAAAAAAGTCTGACTTGGAACATACGCCGAACAAAATGCGTTCCACCGATTCCTAACTGGATTCAGTAAGTCAGAGTCGGATTTCCGGAAACACAGTGGTATGTAGCCGCTTTATCTCAGCTGACGAGAAAAAGGTTGCGTGCTAGGTATTATTCTTTCAACGGTCGTGGTCAATTTGTCGATATTAAGATTTAGGTAAAAGTTATTGATCGTGTGACGTAATTTCATCGCCGCCGAATCGAAAACAATATCGATTTTGGAACGGTGATGTTGTGCCGAACGCGAATTCAATTGGCGTCGATCGGATGTAAGGTGAGAAACAGATGAACTCATGGCGATTTCTGAAAGCGACGTTCGTCAGCATGGCCTCCTGCGGGCTTTTGATTCCGCAGTTAGAACTGTTCGCAGCCGGGCCTAATCAAGCAGTCAAACAACGAAAAACAGCACAAGAACCTGCAATTATTGACATCGCCATGGCCGCCGGCGGCATTGTCACCGGCAAAGTGATGGATTTGCAAAATAAGGAACTGCAAGGAGTCGTTGTCTCAGTTCGTCAAAGTGATCGCGAAGTGGCCACGGCGGTGACAGACAAAACCGGTGTGTTTGCCGTCGAGAACTTGCGCGGCGGATCGTATCACGTTGTCGCAGCAAATGGTCATGGCTGGTTCCGCTTCTGGGCGCCAAATACCGCTCCGCCAGCAGCTCATCGAAAAGTGCTAATTGTTTCGGGTGCAGTAATAATCCGCGCCCAAAACGTGGTGGACCGTAATGTCCCGAGCTCCGGTGTCTTCGGCAACGTTGATGTTATTACGCTTGGAGTTCTCGGCGCAGCGTTCACGGGATTGAGCTTTGCGATCTATAACTACACCGAAATTGATGCCCTTAAAGAGGCGAACGACCGTCTCCCTGCAACCCCCTAAGTTTCTGGTCCAACTTAGGCAACCGTTCCTTCTTTTCTTGGGACAGACCATTCTCTTGGTAGTCTGTTTTTTTGCGCGCTCGTGGTCCGGCCACAAATGACCGCAGAATATCTTTCTGAAGCTCATTTCGTAGTCAACCTTTCAAGAGTTTCGGAATTCCTTAGAAAGCAAATTCGCTTGACTTCACTCGCTTGGACAACTAGCCTCAAGATTGGGCTCATCGTCCAGCATGCACTGGATCTTGAGAGGCTCTTTTAGTTTTGGATCGCGACGACCCTGACAAATCGTGAGTCCCGTAAAGAGTGAGACAGATTTTGTCGATCTGATGGCGTCCCTGGCCAACGCGGAACTTGCCGCAACAGTACTGGTGCGGCGCCCATATCCAGATCTGTAGAGGATGAATAGCGTGTGAGTCGCACGTCAAACTGAAACTGCGTGGTTCTGCATGAGCCGTTTCACCGACGTCCAAAAGCCGATGAGCACCATTCGCAGTCCCAAAAACTTGGAACTCCCGCACGACATAGCGACGAAGCAGGTCGATCAGTACGCGCGCCTGGTCTTTCGAGATCACCATGGTGAGACGATCAAGAAAGATATTTTGCGGCCGACAACGCTGATCGGTTCCTCGGCGAAGTGCAACATTCAACTCGTTTCTCCGAAGATCTCGTACCTCCACTGCGTAATTTCTCTGGATGATGGCCAGTTGCGCGTCCGAGACCTACGTAGCCGAAATGGAACCTACCTCAACGGTTCTTCCATTGAAGTTTGCAGGTTGGCTAACGGAGATTGTTTGGAATTGGGTCGGTTTTCGTTTCATGTCGAGACAAACCTCTCAGGCGGCAATTCCGAATCAGCGGCACTATCCACCAGCCGACTGATACCTAAACCGAGTCTGGATTACATAATCGATGATTACAAGGTGTTAGATATTTTGAGCACAGGCGGTATGGGCTGGCTGTACGTAGCCGAGGATATACAGTCCGGTGAAAAGGTCGTCTTGAAGATTGTCTCTGATAAAGACTCGACAGACGCAGGATTACTGGCTCGTTTCCTGCTCGAAGCCCGTGCTGGTATGAAACTGAACCATCCGAATATCGTCCGGACCTACAAGACTGGGCAGACAGACGGCATATTTGGTGATGTCTACTATGTCGTCATGGAGTGCATTGAAGGCATCAGTTTAAAAGAATTTGTCGAAGAGCAGGGGCCAATTTCCGTATCACAGGCGTGCAGCTTCGTGCAGCAAACGGCAGCCGGATTGGAACACATTCATGAGGCCGGCATCATCCACCGCGATATCAAGCCCGCAAATTTGTTGGTCCAACATGACGGTAGTCTGAAAATTGTGGACTTCGGTCTGGCACGAATCGACGACGACGACGAGTTCACGCTGGCCATGATCTTCGGGCACGATTGCCTGGGCACGGCCGATTTTATTTCGCCTGAACAGTCGCTAGATAGCTATTCAGTCGGTCCCACTGCCGATATCTACAGTTTGGGATGTGTTTTGTACTACACTCTGACTGGTACAGTGCCGTTTACGGTCAAATCTGTGTCGCAGAAAATCGAAGCGCATCGCGAGGAAAACCCGTGCCCTCTGTACGATTTTGTGCCGACGGTTCCGCAGAAAGTAGCCAACATCGTCACAAAAATGATGGCGAAACAGCCCGAAAAACGATATCAAACTGCAACCAGGGTCGCACGGGCTTTACAACCGTTCGCGGAACAGCAACTCGTTGAGTTCGACTTTCAAGCAATCGTACTGAAGCGTGTCGCCGAGGCGCGACAGCGCCAAGAGCGGGCAGAGAGTCCATTGAATTCGGTCATCCGTGGCTTCAGTTTCGATTCCACAAATATCGTCGAGGGGGGTGCCTTTTTCGATGCGGACACAAAACCATAGTGCACGACGGACTCGGAGGTTATTCCGTCCAACTCGTCTCTAGCACCGTCAATTGACCAAATCCAACAAACGAACGCGAACCTGGTGCGACTGCTGGCAAGTTGGTCGACGGCAAATTCTGGTCAAGTCCCATTCTTTGACTGTCGCTGACACAACAACTAGGGTCAATCTCTACGCTGCCAGGTCGGTCTCACCACGAATACTGATCAAGTCCGTTTGCCTCAGGCGCCACCGAGAATCTATTTGGACAAGAGGACGCGAGCACCTGTCAAACACTTCGCGACGTTGGATGTCACAGTTGACGAAGGCGCCTAAAGAAAACGCGCGGTTCGCGTTATTCCACATCGACTGCTTTAATAACCGCCGCGGAATAGTGGGCTTGTTTGGCCGGAAGACGATTTCTGTCTTAATCGCCTTCTTTTGCCGAACACGCCAGAAACCTGGCCGGATGAAGCGCGTTTTCCCACGGCCACGTCAGTTGTTGTGCTGTGGGCACCGGCTCTCAAATTATAGGGCCGGTCCGTGCCGGGTGTAAACAACCGTCTCTGCGGTTTGTACCCGATGTACGACAGGAAATCGCTAATGCTGACGACTCGCACGCCAGTCTTGCGGGCTTCTTTGACCATTGCAGTCCTGTGAGCAAGGATTCTGTCAATTATGGATTTTTCATCCGGCATGGCAGTTGTGCTCGGATCTTTGATTTCCCCGATAACCAGAAATTTGGTGTTCACGTCGATGCCAGGACTGTCCATCTGGTGCGGAAGAAAAACGTTCGGGAAGCTAGTGTACCGGATTCTGTTTCCTTTGTCATCGACTTCGTTGTCGATCGTGGCTCTGGCTCCGGCAACCAAGTCGTGCAGTTGACCACGGTCGCTGCTGCCATCTCCATTCAAGTCAATTGTGCCCACAAACGAAAAGTTTTCTGTGCGACCAGGACTCCATAGTGGTGTGTAGATAGGATCGCCTTTCGCCAACGGCCGCAAAAGGTCGTATTCCAGAATGCGTGCTTCGGCCGTATGTGAGTCGATCAGCCGAGTGACTTCGATTGATCCTTTAATGTCGTCAGTACCTCGGCCGACTCCGTGATGAGCTTTGGTATACACGCTGAAATTCGTGCGCTTGCTCAGGTTGTCCGCGATCCCAAGATTGATCCAGACTCGGTTAGTTATGTTGTCGACCCAGACAATTTCTCCATCGGCTCGTTCGAAACTCACTTTCGTCGCTTCGTCCAGTTTCTCGCGGAGCCGATCCGTGATCAAACTTAACTGGGCAACTTCTCGTTTGAAACGCTTGTTGTCTTTCTGGTGGGCAATACTTTCGTCTTCCAATTCTTGCTGCAATTGCCTATTTGCGTCCCGCAGGTCATCAATTTTCTTTATTTTCTCGCGCAGTGCTTCATCTTGCTGCGTGATTAAATCCTTCAGATCCTGTTCTGCCTTTTTCTTAGCACCCACTTCTTCGTCGACCAATGCTTGATACCGACTTTGAAGCGCCAGAATTTCCTTGTGCTCGGCACCCAAATCTGCGCGAATATTGTCGCGTTCCTGCGTTAGATTCAGCACGTCCTGCAAAAGCTTCTCGATGGCAGCTTTGTAGGTCTTTTCCGACAGGTTGTCGACTTTCTCAAGATCAATTCGTGTGCCACCAAGAACTGTTCCCACTGCCTGATCTTCAAGCCCAACTTGATCGAAATTATGCCCGATGACCTTCGACAGCGCCTGGATATCTTCATCCTGCCCCTGGGTCACCGTTGTCTTGTCTCGTAGATCGTTCCTGATTACCTTGGTTGCTTCCTCCAAGTCACCGTAGTCCCTGAAATATAAAACAAACATGACGCTCATAATGATACTGAGCATCACGAAGAATATTAGCGAGAAATGGACGGCCGTCGGCTTGACTGCGGATGCCATGGATCTATCCTTTTCAACACACTAGACGAGAATTCGCGTCTGCATATCTCTCAAGTCTAAAAGGGGATAAGGCAGTGTCAATAATGAATCGGCTGCCTATGCAGCACGCTTGAACCTTTTGAACCTTTTGGCGATTCCACGGGACATTCTGATTGTATTCCGTGCGTCAGCTGATGGCATTTACGCTGTTGTCCGAGTTCGAAGTCAAGATAAAAACGGTTTCCATGGGTGACTTCGCCTATATAATTGACGTTTTTTCTCTGGTTTTCCAGGTGTTTCATGCCATTCCGTCGATGACAGGTCCATCCGGTCAGCCGACGAATGCCACATACGGATTCACCCGTGACTTGTTGGCGATGCTGTGTCACAAGAAGCCGACGTACCTGTTGTGTGCTATGGATTCGGCCGGTCCCGGTGTCCGGAACGACATCTACGCGGACTACAAGGCCAATCGGGAAGCAATGCCAGACGAGCTGCGGCCTCAGATTCCAATGATCGTCGAAGTAATGAAAGCCTTCCGGTTGCCAATCGTTGAACAGGCCGGCTGGGAAGCGGATGACGTAATGGCCACGATCGCCCGTCTGGCAAAGGAACGGGATATCGATGTTCAGATCGTCACGAACGACAAGGACGCACGGCAACTGATCGGGCCCCGCATTCAACTCTACAACATCCGTAAAAACTTTATCTTGGGCGAAGAATACTTACTGCAGGATTGGGGAATACGGCCCGATCAGGTCGTTGACTTCCAAGCGCTGGTCGGCGACAGCGTTGACAATGTGCCCGGCGTGCCTTTAGTAGGACCCAAAAAAGCCAGAGTGCTGTTAAACCAATTCGACACGCTTGACAATGTACTAGCTCACGCGGACGAAGCATCCGGCCCCAAACTGCGCGAGAATCTGAAGATATACGCCGATCAGGCGCGCATGAGTCGCGAGTTGGTGCGGTTGAAGACTGATTTGCCGCTGGAAATTGATTGGGACGCTGCTCGCACCGCACAGCCCGACATCCAACGGTTACTGGAACTATTCAGGATGTTTGGATTTCACCGGTTCGCCGACGAAGTGCGTCAACTGGCCCCTGAAATTCCCACAGTCCGCAGACAACAATCGGTTGAAGTCATCGACACTAACCAAAAGCTGAAACAATTTCTCTCGTCATTGAACAAGCAGAGAACTTTTTGCATGCAACTACAGACAACGAGCTTGGACGCGATGCGCGCCGACATTGTAGGCTGTGCGTTCAATTGGCAGCCTAACAGTGGTTATTACATCGCAATCCGCGGTCCGGCAGGACAAGCAACATTAGACACCCAGAAGGTACTCGATTCGCTGCGGCCGATTTTGGAGGACGCGAACCTTCAAATCACAAGTCAAAATATCAAGTATGCCCTCGTTGTACTTAGGCGCTTCGGAATTCACATCTGTGGACTTGGTGTCGATCCTATGGTCGGCAGCTACTTGCTAAGTGCCGGGGCGCGAACACACAGTCTGGACGCGCTATCAGAACAATATTTGAAATTTCGGCCATCACCATCTGATGAGATCACCAATACGAATGAGGAACATTCTGGGATGCCCGAAATCTGTGTCGCTAAAATTGCCGTACTCGCCGGTGAAGATGTTGATGCAACCCGGCAGGTAGCTAATCTGGTTGCTGACGAACTTCGTCGAGAAAACCTGTGGGACTTGTATTGGCACTTAGAGCGGCGGTTAATCTCAGTCCTAGCTCGTATGCAGTGCACCGGCATCCGAATTGACGTCGAAGAATTGAATCGCCAAAGCAGCGATTTGGGCAAACGACTATCTCAACTCGTCGCTGATATCCACGAATCCGCAGGACGAGAATTCAACATCGATTCACCGCTGCAATTACGCACGGTCTTGTTCGAAGATTTGAACTTGCCTGTCTTGAAGAAAACCAAAACCGGAGCCAGTACAAGTCAAGATGTATTGGAAAGACTGGCCGAATGGCATCCTTTGCCCAGGCAAATCATCGAACATCGCCACTTGGCAAAGTTGAAGAGAACGTACCTCGATGCGCTGCCAGAGATGGTAAATCCCCAGACCGGAAAAGTTCACACTTCCTTCAATCAGGTTGTCACCGCGACGGGCCGTTTGAGTTCCAGCAACCCGAATTTGCAGAACATTCCTATTCGCACCGACGAGGGTCGGCGCGTGCGGCGGGCATTTGTGCCGTCACAGCAAGATTGGAAACTCGTTTGTGCAGACTATTCGCAGATCGAGTTGCGTATGCTGGCGCACTTCAGCCAGGACAAAGTGTTAGTCGAAGCGTTTCACCAAGGGGCAGACATTCACTTGGCGGTAGCAGCCGAAATTTTCGACGTCGACGCCGATCGAGTGACGTTAGAAATGCGCAGAGTTGCCAAGACGGTGAACTTCGGCGTGATTTACGGTCAGACACCATTTGGATTGTCCGCGGCTTTGGGGATTACGACCGAACAGGCGGCCGAGTTTATCGACAACTATTTCACGCTTTATAGTGGCGTCGACCGATTCTTGGAACAGTCGCTGGATGAATGCGAGCGCAGCGGATTTGCACAAACGATTCTGGGTCGAAGACGTGTCATCAGTGGCATCCGGCCGCGGCGCGGACGTCAACGTAATCTCCCGGAACGCACCGCCGTCAACACAATCATCCAAGGTTCGGCAGCCGATTTGATCAAGCAGGCTATGGTCAACATTGACGAACGAATCGAACGAGAAAGCCATCCCGGCCAAATGCTTCTGCAAATTCACGACGAGTTAGTGTTCGAAGTCCCGGTGGAACAAACTGATTCTCTCGTCAAACTTGTTCGCGACGAAATGCAAACGGCCATGAATTTGATCGTACCAGTCACAGTCGACGTCTCGGTCGGCTCGAACTGGTTGGATCTCGAAAACGTTTAACCCAACACCGGGAAATGCCACAGTACGTCATATTTGCAGATTCTGATGTGGTCTGAAACTTTACCAATTTGGTTGACAGGCGAAGTTGATTCGTTCACCATTGACTCAAACACACCTTAAGGTTGCATCTCTGATTTCGCGTGCGGCTGGAACGCACGAACTCCAATTCACAACAAAGCGTTAGTTCACCGAATGTATCCCTCATGTACCTTTCTGCAGTTTAGGGTGTCAATCCTACGAATGTGCTAGGCCGAAGGTTCGTTCCTGTTGTTGCCTTGGTTGGAGGAGTTGGCTCCGGCAAGAGTGCTCTTGCTCGTTGGATCAGCGGGAAACGAAATGTGGTCGTCCTCGATGGAGACCGGGTTGGACACGAGGTCCTAAAGCTCCCATACGTCAAAGAACAAATCCATCAACGTTTTCAACAACCGGTTTTTGACGAACAAGGGCAAGTCGATCGCGCGATATTATCCCGAGAAGTTTTCGGTTCAAGCTGCGGCAATCGCCGGGCACTGGCCGATTTGCAATCAATCGTTCATCCCCAAATTCGACAAAATCTTCAGAAACAAGTGGAGGAGGCAAGAGCATCGAATGCTTTCGACACTATCATCCTTGATGCAGCTGTTCTTCTGGAAGCCGATTGGAGAGATCTGTGCGACCAAGTTGTTTTTCTCGACGTGCCCTACGAGCAACGATTTGGGCGTGTCGCTAAATCGCGCGGTTGGAACGAAGAAGAGTTTCGCTCGCGTGAATCTAGCCAACTGCCGATCGAGACAAAGCGGCGGGCGGCAGATTATGTGATCGATAATTCTGGTTTTATTAGCCAAGCCGGAACCGAATTAAAACGAATTTTATCTCAGATCAACAACGACCTAACTTGAGGCTTCAGCCACTAAAGAATTGTTCTCTAAGCAAGTCACCCCCACTATTAATCGACCTCAACGAGATATGTTCAGGTGGAATCTTCAATCCGTCGATGGTGACTAACCGGTCTTTTTAGAACCACCGCGATCGCAGGAATTGTTACCATGGCCAAATCGATCAAATCCCAGGCCTCTGAAGTCCGCGTCACGCCCACCTCGGCTACGATTCCCACAAAACAGCCCTTAATAAATTCGGAATCGACAAACCACGTCAGGTTAGACGAGGCATCCATGCCGGACACTCCGTGGTCCGAGTTTCCGACGGACGATCGCTATGAGCAAATCAAACGCGGCGAGTTACATATTGCTCAATTGCAGAAGATGACGATGAAAGAACTTATGGCTCTGGCTCGCAGAGAAAGCCTGAGTGAAATCAGTGGATTACAAAAACAGGACCTGATTTTCAGAATCCTGAAAGAACGGACTAAGCTCAACGGCCTAATGTTCGGGGAAGGGACACTGGAAATCTTACCTGACGGTTTCGGATTCCTGCGCAGCCCCGACTATCATTACCTGCCGTGCCCCGACGACATCTACGTGTCACCCAGCCAAATTCGGAGGTTTGGACTAAGGACCGGAGCAACGGTGGCCGGGCAGATTCGGCCTCCCAAAGAAAACGAACGCTATTTCGCCTTGTTGCGCGTCGAGGCGATTAATGCTCAGGATCCGAATCTGTTGACGGCTAAAGTCGTCTTCGACGACCTGACACCGCTGCATCCAAACGTGCGTTTGACTCTAACAACTACGGCCGATGAACTCAGTACGCGCGTGGTCGACATTCTCGCACCGATTGGCATGGGCCA
This sequence comes from Planctomycetota bacterium, assembly GCA_963582345.1. Lineage (GTDB taxonomy): Bacteria > Planctomycetota > Planctomycetia > Planctomycetales > Planctomycetaceae > CAUZSN01. Next base: position 16,053 of record CAUZSN010000003.1, on the reverse strand, counting down.
GCGCGGCCTGATCGTTTCACCACCGCGCGCTGGCAAGACTGTCTTGCTGCAAAAACTGGCCAAGTCTGTCCTGATCAACCATCCAGAAGCCTATGTCGTCGTCCTGTTGATCGATGAACGGCCTGAAGAAGTCACTGACATGGAACGTCAGGTTCGGGGGACCAACTGCGAAGTAATTAGCAGCACTTTTGATGAACCGGCCAGCCGGCATATTCAGGTGTCGGAAATGGTGATCGAAAAGTCCAAACGAATGGTCGAATTCGGACACAACGTCATTATTTTCTTGGATTCGATCACTCGCCTAGCACGCGCCTGGAATACGGAAGTGCCTCATTCGGGTAAGATCCTTTCCGGTGGCGTCGATGCCAATGCACTGCAACGTCCTAAACGTTTCTTCGGCGCAGCTCGAAATGTCGAAGACGGAGGCAGCCTGACGATCGTCGCCACGGCCTTGGTGGATACAGGTAGCCGAATGGATGAAGTGATCTTCGAGGAATTCAAAGGGACGGGAAACACCGAACTGCATCTGGACCGGCGACTGGTCGAAAAACGCATCTGGCCAGCCATTGACGTCAATAAGTCGGGAACTCGAAGGGAAGAATTGTTACTTGATGAGGAAGAACTGCGACGCGTTTGGATTCTGCGACGCGTGCTAAACGACATGAATCCCGTAGAAGCGATGGAATTATTAGTCAGCCGCATGAATCGCACCAAGACCAACGAAGAGTTCTTAATGAGTATGAATCTGAGTTAATGGTCAAAATCATCGAAGGCAAGCTTCTGGCAGGATGCGAGTCGCACGCGATCGTCGTTTCCCAATTCAACCACGTGATCACCAAGCGGTTGTTGGAAGGAGCCATTGATACACTGAAACAATATGGAGTGACTGACGAACAGATTACAGTGGTTTGGGTGCCCGGTTCATTCGAAATTCCACTGGTCGCCGACCGACTGGCCAAGAGTGGTCGCTTCGCTGCAATTTCTTGTCTGGGAGCCGTCATCAAGGGAGAAACCTCGCACCACGAATACATAAATCAACAGGTCGCCCAAGGCATTCTACAAGCCGGCCAATCCAGCAGAATACCCGTTTTATTCGGCGTATTGACTTGCGAGACGTTCCAACAAGCCCTGGATCGAGCTGGCGGAAAAACGGGAAACAAAGGCAGTGAAGCTGCGTTGGCTGCCATACAAATGGTCAACACTTTGAAGACGATGGCAGACGAGAATCTCTGGCCGAAAGACTTATGACCAAACGCCAATTTTGATTATCTTCAATTCGCTCATTTTCGCGCACCAATGACCCGCCGTAGATACGCTCGCGAAGTTACCCTGCAGATGCTTTATCAGAAGGACTTGAATCCAGATCTCGATCTGGAAACGATCCGTCAAATGTTTAACGATAAAATCCACAATCAGTCGCTGCGAACATTTGCTTGGTCACTATTCGTCGGCGTCATAGACCGGCAGAGTGAATTGGACGCTCAGATTGAGTCGATCGCCGAGAATTGGACTTTATCGCGAATGGCTCCCACCGATCGCAATGTTTTGCGATTGTCTGCGTTCGAACTGCTTTACTCGGAGACTCCTTACCAAGTTGTGATTAATGAAGCAGTCGACCTGGCCAGACACTACGGCACCGCTCAATCTCCTCAATTCGTTAATGGCATCCTGGACCGGCTGATTCCCAACAAATAAAAAATGCGACAAACGAACGCGGGGAAAGTCGGCTACGAATGAAGCTCGCTAGGTTGCACTACTGGGCGATCCTTCCAGCGAAAGTTCATGTCAATCGCAGTGCGTGCCAATTGCAGCAGCATCTCGCGGTCAATTTTCGGACACGGCAGGTGTGGCGCGGCATTCAAAGTGTTCACGCGATCGAATTTCGGATCGTCGCGCCAGTACGCATTGTAAACTCGGATATGGTCGTAGAATAGCTGCTCGAGATCTGATGGATTATCCAGTTCAACGCCCGAGCCGTAGAATTCGGTTCCGTGAAAATTGTTCGACTCCTCTAATACATCCTTGACCAAATGCACTGTCACAGGACGATTCGATGTCAGATGGTAGGTCAGTCCATGATGTTCCGGAGAAGTGACGATATGGGCAATCACCGCGGAAACCCAATCGACAGGGACAAAATTCTTCGATTCCGTTCCATCCAAAGTTAGTCGTGCACCGGCATTCCTAAATCCGGTTTCATCGAGTTCCACAGAACTGACCAGTGTCTGCGCGATCCGCAGCATAGCGTAAAAACCGTGAAACGTCGTTGTGAAACCCGTCTGCGAGTCTCCGACAATGATGGACGGTCGATAGACCGTCGGCGGACTCAGAAAATCGGCTGAGCGAACTAGATTTTCAGCCTCGATCTTACTGCGTTCGTAATCGTTAGAGACTTCTTGGCCGACTTCGAGTTCGGATTCCAGTATGCGGTCCTGACGCAGACCGCACACATATGCCGTAGAAACTTGGTGGACGTCTTGGATTTCGCATTGCTCGCAGAGATCCAAAACGTTTTGCGTTCCCCGGACATTCGACTCCCAGGGTTCTCCCTCAACATCGGTTCCAAGAAATGTCAAACTAGCCGCATTATGCAAGATGGTATCACAGTGCTCCTTCACCCATGTTGTGCTCGAGTCATCCATCCCTAGATTCTGTTCGCAAATATTGCCAGACAGCACAATAGGTCGGCGCAGCCCGCGTCCAACCTGTTGGTCCCACGTGCCCATGAGCGCCTCGACACGCTCCTCAGCAGATTGTCGCCGACTGGGACGCACCAGCACAGCTACGTCGACATCAGCTAGCAACAAATCTCGCAACAGGTAGCGACCGAGTAGCCCAGTTGCACCGGTCAATAATATGTGATAGTCCATCGTATCCCATTCTATGAGATTTTCCGAAATTCTCAACTAAATTAGTGCTAGACAAGCTTTTCAAAGTGCGCACATAAACAGTGCAATTGGTCACTTAACCGGAATACGTTGAACAAATTCGGAATACTCAGACAACTGGACGGTACCAAAATCTGGCTGGTTCTGGGAAGAACGTCGGCTGTGTTGGGTTTGGTAGTGCGGACCTTGCTTCAAGGCTCGTCGGCTTGTCGACCGGAAACACAATAAAGCCGGAAGCAAGACCAGATCACCCAGCAAGGCAGTCAACAACATTGTCATCATCAGAAAGCCGAATCGCATGGTGGGGCCAAAACTGCTAAGCGTGAGAGCCAGCATCCCGACGCTCGCAATTACCGTCGCCGTTACAATCGGCGGACCTGTTTGTAGTAAGGCGTGCCGTGCGGACCAAAACGAATCGCCTGTCTGCTCGTATTGTTCTCTGTAACGAATCATGAAATGAAATGTACCATCAACGGCAATCCCCAAAGCGATACTTCCGGACATCATCATTCCGATATCTACGGGAAACCCGATCCATCCCAAAGTGCCAAAGACGAGGAAAATCGGCGTCAAATTGGGGAACATGGCCATCGCGCCCACCTTGAACGATCTCAATGCCAACATCATGACCAGCGTGATGATCCCGAATGCAGTGATGAAACTGTTCCAAAATCCTCGGAAGATTTCCTGCTGAGCGCGTTCCAGCAAAGGTGCCATCCCCGTAAACTTAATAGGCAATCCAGCCGTCATAGCAACTAAGTCATCAAATGTCCGTTGTTGTGTGTACGTTGAATCCGGGTGAATTCGAACTGAAATCCGCCACAACTGATCGGCATCTGACAAAAAATCGTTTTCTTCATGATGCGCTTGTGCTCTATTCAACAAGCGCGCACGTTCCAAAGGATCATTCGGAAGCTCGTTGGGCAGAAAGTCCGCCCCCGACATCGTGTGCCAAACAGCCGGATGATTACGAATCCATTCTTCGATCTTACGGACGCGGCGCAGTTTCTCGACAAATGCTAATTCTCGATCTCTGAAATCCACGATCGCTTCGATGGACTCGGTATTCGTTAAGTTCCTCTGAATGCAACGTACATCCGACAGAACCTTACTGCCCTTCGGCAGAAAATCGAGCGGGTCAATCTTAGATTCAAGTTGAACCAGACCGACACAGGCCACGGAAAAAATTCCGGCTGAGGTGTAGACGACGGCTTTACTGCGTTTCAGGAGCCAGGTCCCCCTTTTTGTAAAAAACTCGCCCAAGTAATTCGCACGAAGTTTCCTAAGAGGAAAAAGTGTCAAGATGGCCGGGGTCAGACATATTCCTGTCACCAATGCGATCACCGATCCAAGTGTCGCCGAACGGCCAAATTGTTTTACCGGAACGATGTCGCTGATCGTTAACGAAACCAGACCGATCGCTGTTGTAAACATCGCCAGACAACAGGGCCGCCACGCCAACTGTATGGCCCTACTCAGCGGGTCTTTCTCTTTGTGCGAAGCAACAAAGTAGTGCAGAAAATGAACCGAAGTTGCTAGCGTAAAGATCAAAATCATCACCGGCAGCGCGTCCAGAATAAAATTCATCTCACCGCCAGCCAAGTTGATAATGGTCAACGTCGAATGAATTGCCCAAACCGTCAAAGCCAAAATCAAAACTGTGACCTTGAAGTCTCTAAGCGCGTACCACAGCAACAGCAAGCAGATCATCAATGTGATTCCAAAAAACACCTTATTGCTGGATCTGTTCCCCAAGCGGTCTAGTTCTGCAATGACAACAGGCGCGCCAGCCAAATTGGCATCTTCGTAGAGTTGACAGTATTCGAGTTGTTCGCGCACGGCGTGCACGGTTGTGGTTCGGTCTGCCAAACCGTCCTGGGACAACAGGGCAACCAATCCAATCATCCGTCCATCATCGGATACCGCCAATCCTTTCAGCCGGTCGGCGATTTCCTCATCCGAAACTCCCAATTCGTCCATCAATGCTTGCATCCGTGCCGGAGACCAACATTTGCGGATACCGGGTAGCTGTTCGACTCGTTGGCAAACGGATTCGATCAAAGTCTCGTCGTTTGCGCGGCTGTCGAGTCCGATGAGAATAAGCTCTTCAGCACCAAAATGGCGTTTGAAATCTTCATACTGTGTCCGAACAGCCGTGTCAGTCTGTAGCCAGGTTTCGATATTATTATTTGTTGGCAGCGTTTCTGCTTTATACGTCAAATAGGGAAATAACAACCCGGCTAGACAAAGCAGATGTAGGCTGTATCGTCGGTAGAATTTGGAAACCATAGGAATTCAGGACACCGGCTACCGGAGGTTATGCTTCGATGTGTGTCGCGGCAGCTGGCCGATGCTGTCGTTGACTTAGCTACCCGATGAGTTCTGTGGATTCTGCACGAGCAGCGCCCCAATCGTTACCTTCAAGACGACTGTTAGAACCCAACAAGATGAACAGGATGTTCGATGCAAGCGGTACTATTGCGCACGGTTCGGTACTGAATGCTATCGAACCGCGACCAGACTCTGCGTAAGGCCAATTACTTCATTCACAACTTACTGGCCGATGCGTGCTACTCGCAGAGTGTACGACCCGCATAAAGCGTATTCCGGAGCATCCGGTAGATTACACCCAAGTGCGCTCATTCGTTCTCCGTCAACTTGACCAGAAATCGACCGCCGCTTATGAACATGCCGTTGTCGCAGAGCTGATACCATTCCAGCAGAATGCGATACCGGTACTGCTGCGTGTCACTGATCAACTTGACTGTCACTTCATCAAGAGTGACAGCGCCTCGATGAACCAAGCCTATGCCGAACCAGCGATTTCACACGTGATGACAGAGACAATGGCTTTCCGCAGCGCGAGGACCCTCGCTGGCACCGATAATTCCAGTCGTTCTGCTGACTGATTATGGTTGCTATCTGACTTGCCAATACTTTCCAAAACGACCTTCAAGTCCTTGAACGTCGGCGGACTCCACTGGTCGTCTGACATTGCGTCCACTCCACAAAGTGCGTCAAAAAAGGACACAAAATCCCAATCTATGATGACATTTCCCAAATACTAGGTCATGTCTGCGCGAAACGCATCAGGACGAACGCTATCCGCCAGAATGCTGTGGCAGTCGGCGGAAAATCCGGATTCCAATTAGACAACTCACGCCAAGTAGAAAACCGATGATTAGCGGAATTACTATCGTAACCGATCGGTGGTTCGGAGTGGTTTCCGGTTGAATGTTCCAATTCACCGTCCCTAAACTGCGGCTTTCGTGATTCGGTTCCGCTGTCAACGCGTGCGTTGACTGGACGTCGCTACCGGAAACAGCCAGTTCCAGTGCCTTGAACGGTTCGTCATTTTTTCCGGACTCTGTTTCACCAATAGATCGATCCCCAACCGTGACCGGATAGAAGGAATCGGCGGCTGGTCGTGCGGTCAACTGTTCGGCATAGACATTCAAAGTAACACGACCTCGGCTGTTGTTAGTCAGATCCGCCGACGAATTCGCGTTGGCTTGGACCACTGTTGTTTCCGGAGAAATTCCCGACAAAACAGACTGTTGTTCCGCCAAAATTTGGCTGGGCACAACAGAGGCATGGCGGTGCGCCGCTATGATCGGTCCCTCAACATCAACTGCACGGAAATGATTTTCCGCAGATTCGGTCTCGGCAACGGTATGCCATTCAAACCGCGATGGGATGGTTGATGGCTCAACAATCGACTCTTTCCACCGATTTTCGTTTCGGTCTTGTGTCGCGGTTGTGACAATATCTGTCTGCATTTGTTTCAGGCCGTCGTTCGCGTACGAGGATTGCGTGCGAGACAAAAGACTTTCCGAGCGTACAAGTTGACGGGTGGCATTGCTTGCCTCAGCAACTTTCGCCAGTGCCGTGTCGTTCATTTCGGACTTCGTGCTATTCACAGGAAATTCAATGCGACGAGTTTTGTCATTGTGCGTCACTGTTTGGGTTTCAAAATCCCATTGGAGCAATGAATTGTTCCTATCAGCGCTGACCCACTTCAGATGGACATGATCGGTGTCTTTTTCCTTCCGTGCGTCCGTCAACGCCGAATCGTTCATTTCAGACTTCATGCGATTCGCGTCCAATCGGACGCGACGATCTTTTTCATCGCGAATTGGATGGTGATTTTCAGTATTTGATTCGACTAACGGTTCGTCCATTTGAGCCTGCAATTGCTTCATTTCCACATTAAATTTGTCGACAAATACATTCTTCCGTACTGGCAACTTGCGCTGGCTAACCTGCTTTTTAGCACGGACACGATCGACGAACGGATTTCTCTTACTCTCTACCGATGGTGTTTTGACAATTTGATTGTCGATTTCGACTTCCTTTATTCGACGTTGCTTAGTCTGATCACGGTCGTGGTGATTCGCCACGTCTGTCGTTTTGGATCGCTTTTGGATGAACGGAGAGAGAATGACGCCTGGTTTGATGGACGACGAATGTTTTGCTTCGACCAGTTTTAGATCCTCGTTCCTATTAGTCCGTTGAACCAAATCATCCGATGGAGTCTTAGCAACTGCGTTCGCTGTGACCTTCGCGCGAGACTTCTGCAGTGCAGAATGCTTCAAGTTCCCCAGTGTGAATAAAGAACGATCGGATTGTACGACTTGATCGTTCTTCTTCGACGTCGTCTGGCTGTTGGACAATGCGTTTCGCGGACGATGTGTGCAGCCGACCACAACGAAACTAACGCTTAAAATTGCCAACACAAACACTGTCATTACCTGGCGGTGGCGGTTGGCAAAAATTCGCTTATCCACAGTAAGCTCCCCCCAGTTGAAAGTAATCCCGGAAATTCGCCACTAGGTCATAAACGAAGAATTATCCTGTTAACATGTAACCGTTAGATCGACTTAACTGGTGCCCAGGCTTTAGCTGGATTATCCTAATCTGCGAAATCTAACCGGTATGACGGTTCTAGTGAATCGAGGGGGTTTTCGAGTGGGTCCTGGCCATACCTGGACCTGCTAGCTCGGTTAAGTCGCTTGCTGACTATTGTCAACGGATTGGCAATCCGTTTTATGTCAGATGGTCACTATGCCTCAGGTATTTCTTTCAGTGGCCGGCAGATTGTTAGTGGAGGCCGGTTTGTGTCACTGGTAGAATGCGGCACTCTGTAAGCTCAGCGCCTGGTGACATGACTTGACCGAAGTCTGCTGCTCAAGATCGTTCCTGATGAGCACAACTAACAGTGCATCTATTCGAGCAACAATGAACAACAAAGCTGAGTCGAGCCGACCGAGCGGGATTTACCTGGACACCAATGCCACAACTCGGCCGTTCCCAGAAGTGGTCGAGACGTTGGCTCATCATTTCTATCACAGTTATGCCAACCCAGGTTCTCGGCACGCCGAAGGCCGCCGGGCCCGCCAAACATTGGAAACGGCTCGTGAACAGATTGCCGAAATCCTGGGTGCCAACCCCAACGAAGTGATCTTTACAAGCGGAGGCACGGAAGCAACGAACATGGCAATCTTCGGATTGGCCGCCTCTGCACCGGGCACGATCGCACTGACCGCCGGTGAGCATCCGGCAACTATAGAGTCATGTAAAGCTCTCCAGACAAAAGGATGGAAACTGCACATCCTCGACGTTGACCCGGACGGACGATTAATCACCAAACATTTCACAACTTTGCCATGGGATGACATCAAATTAGTCACAGTAATTCTGGCTCACAACGAAACCGGTGTCACTCAAGACCTACAACCTTTGTCAAATTTCTGCCGGAAGCACGCTGTCCCGTTTCATGCCGACGCCGTACAGGCAGTGGGTAAAATCCCCGTTAACTTTCACGAGCTGGGAGTGTCCAGCTTATCGCTGGGAGCTCATAAGTTTCACGGACCACGCGGGATTGGTGCGCTCTTGTTGCGTGATGGCCTACAATTAACTCCGATTCAATTCGGCGGACACCAGGAATTCGAACGGCGGCCGGGGACCGAAATGGTAGCTCTGGCGGCCGGTATGGCAAGAGCGTTGCAACTATTTCACGCTCGAGTGAATCAGTGGACGCACAAGCTCACTGAACTGCGCGACCGTCTGGAAAACGGTTTGTTGCACGAGTGCTCACCTGTCGTCGTCAATGGCTCGCGCCAATATCGTCTCCCGAATACACTCAATATTGCATTCCCGGGCCTTGACGGCGAAGCGTTGCTGGTAGCCTTGGATCTTGACGGAGTAGCTTGTTCGCTGGGCAGTACTTGTGCCAGCGGCTCGGCCGAGCCAGCACCGGTTTTGGTCGCCATGGATCGTCCGGAGGAAGTCTATTCGTCGTCCGTTCGCTTTAGTGTGAGCATTGAAAATAGCTTGCAAGAGATTGACCAAGCAGTTGTCCGAATCGCTGGTGTCGTAAAACATCAGCGCCAATTAGCCGAAGTGATGGTGTGAACTTATCTCAGAGAACACTGACGAAGACATGACATCTGTGGAGATCACGACAACACGGAGGTGGCCGACATGCCCGCATCGCGCTTACACTGTCTAACGTCTCAGTCACACGCATTGGAGCCGTTCCTGCTCCTTGATGAAAACCGTTTCGCAAAAAGTGCAATTCGGCAGATTTCTGTACGGCCGTTCGATTCCGATGTTCATCTCGTGTTCATCTTTGGGCCGTCTGGCACAGGAAAGTCTCATCTCGCTCAACGGTTTATAGGCGAACAGCGACGACGGCGTACACCCATCCGGATTTCCCAGTTCACTGCCTGTACATTTGCCGCTCAATTTGCTGAAGCGGCCGAATTAAAGCAGACCGCTGCGTTTCGCCAAATGTATCGCGACTCGGAAATCATGATCTGTGAGGACATACACGTCCTAGAAGAACGCTCACAATCGCAATGGCAACTTCTATGGCTCTTAGACGACATTGTCTCGTCAGGTGGGCGCGTTCTAGTTACCAGTCGCAGGCCAGTAGGTGATTTACGTGGTCTCTTGCCGCGGCTGGCGAATCGCCTTCGTGGCGGGCTGTGCGCTGCGGTTCTAATGCCCGATTTCAATAGCCGTGTTAAACTGATCAGTCATTTTGCACAACGTCAACAGCTTCCCTTGCCAGCTGATGCCGTTTTCCTGTTAGCCGAAACTTTACCCGTTTCTCCACGTGAATTATTAGCTACAATGTTACAACTCGAAACTCTTTCCCGACTGACCAATTCTCCCTTTAACCTATTGTTCGTTAGCAACTTTTTAAAGAGCGAAGTAAAGCCTGTTAAAATTACAGTCGCTCAAATCGCCCGGTCTGTGGCCCAGTTTTATAATATTCGGCTTGCCGACATGCGATCGCATTCGCGAGCACAGGGGCTACTGTTACCTCGCCAATGTGCTATGTATCTTGCCCGACAGCTTACCGGTCAAACCTACGCGTTTATCGCCCAGTATTTTGGTAGTCGCAATCACAGCACTGTTGTTCACGCCTGTAATCGCGTCAAACGAGTACTACCCAACAACCCAGGTCTCCGCCAGCAACTACTATTGATTCAAGGCGCGCTGAGCGAGAAACACAGGTCCTGTTAATAGCGTGTTGATTTTCGGATCATATCAGATGTGCTATTACGACTACTTTCCTACTGTTGAAAAAGGACTTGGATTATCGTCACTGTTATCGACCAACAATCATCACGTTATCCAGAGGTTTTCAGCGGAAAATGAACAGCTTGTTACCATTATTGTACTGCGGTAAGTTTTTTAATATCATAGGGTTTCGTTTTCTATAACCCCTGTTTTCGACATCCTGACTGCCATCTGATACTACTACTAATACTCCTAAATTTCTTATTACCAAAGAACTACCAGAAGTCATTCTGTTTGTTGAGAAACAAGTCCACCATGAAAGTCACGTGTCATCGTCCATCGCTAGCCACTGCGTTTCAAATTGTGAACGGTGTGGTACCTTCGCGGAGCCCGAAGGAAATTCTCAAGAACGTAAAACTTCAACTGAAAGATGGAAAAGCGATACTGATAGGCACAGATCAGGAAGTTGGAATTCGGTACGAGATTCCAAGTGTTGAGACCGATGCTGCCGGCGAGGTGTTACTGCCGGCAAGCCATATGATATCGATTTTGCGTGAGTTACAAGAGGAGGAAATTCAATTTGAACTTACGAAAGAGCTGATCTTGATTCGAACGAAGCACAGTGAGTTTCGCCTTGCGGTGGTGGATCCGGCAGAGTTTCCAGCAGTTGCCGAATTTGAAGAGAATCAGTATTTTGTTGTATCGGCTCAATCGTTTCGCGAACAGATTCGCCGTACGGTTTTTGCAACCGATGTGGCAAGTACGCGATACGCTTTGGGCGGTGTTCTAATGGATTTCAATCTGGAAAAAGTGACGTTGGCTGCAACGGACAGCCGGCGACTAGCTATTGCCACCGCAGCATGCCGACTGGAAGGTGTCAAGAATTCTGAGAAGAAGACACCAGTGATTCCATCCAAGGCAATGTCTTTGATTGAGCGTTCGATTACAGATGATCAGGAAGAAACGCAGATTGCTGTGCATGCTAATGATGCACTAGTCAAGTGTGGTAGTTCGACGATCTACTGCCGATTGCTCGAGGGACGTTTTCCGGCATATGCGGATGTTGTGCCAAAAGAATTTCAAGTGACGGTCTCGCTGGTCGTTGGCCCATTTTACGCGGCAGTTCGGCAGGCACAGATTGTGACAAACGAGGAGAGCCGTGGAGTCGAGTTTACGCTTTCTGCCGGTCTTCTAACAATGAACAGCACAGCGACCGATGTTGGTCAGTCGAAGATTGAACTTCCGATCAGTTACGATGCGGAAGAATTAACAGTTACATTTGATCCGCGACTTATCGCTGAGTTTCTACGAGTGCTGCCGGCTGAAACAAATCTTAAGCTCCAATTGATCGACGCAGAAAGCGCAGCCGTGCTATCGACCGACGATGCTTATACGTATGTCATTATGCCATTGTCGAGGGACCGATAATCAATGGGTGCGGTGTCTAATCCGATACGGTTATCGGAGGCGTTGTCGGAGTTAATCGCCGTAAAGGGCCTGGCCCAGATTAAGGGTTTTGAGCAGTTGCAAGCGATCTGGAATGAAACGAGCGGCCATAAAATTGCATCTGAAACAAAAGTGTTAAAGTTTCGTCGAGGTGTTTTGCTTGTCGGTGTGTCGAGTGCGCCGTTACTGAGTGAACTAGTGGGATTCCACAAGACGTCGTTGTTGAATAATCTGCAGAAAAACCACTTAGATCTAGAAATTTGCGACTTAAAGTTCCGCCTGGTAAGCAGCATTGCCGGACAAAGACACAAATATTCTTGAATATTGTTGACAGGGAGCCAGGAGAGCGCTTTCTGATGGAGCCGCAAACGTTGGGCGAAACAAATCACGGCGCTAACCAAGAAATTTCCGATAGCCAGGAACCCAAGAAAAATCGACCTGATGTGGAATACAACGAAGGCCAAATTAGCGCTCTTCCTGGTGTGGAGGGCATTCGCAAGCGTCCAGCGATGTACATTGGCGACACCACTCAGCTTGGACTGCATCATTTAGTTTGCGAGGTTGTCGATAACAGTATCGATGAAGCGGTCAACAAATTCGCTACAACCATCTCCGTCAAAATAAACGCTGATGACAGCGTAACGTGCATTGACGACGGCCGAGGTATCCCAGTTGGACCAATGCCGGATATGGAGAACCGGTCGGCACTAGAAGTCGTGTTCACCGAGATTCACGCTGGCGGAAAATTTAATCGCGAGGGAGGTTATAAAACCGGAACCGGTGGACTACACGGTGTTGGCCTAACGGCCGTTAACGCCCTCAGCGAGTGGCTAGAAGTGGAAGTTCGCAGAGAAGCGCATGTTTGGACTATGGACTTTGCGCGCGGTGAAATGAACAGCGAGTTGCGGAAACTGGGCAAGAGCGAAACGACCGGCACAAAGATCACATTTCGCGCTGACCCTGAGATCTTCGCCGATACCCGTTTCAACTATGACATATTGTTTAAGCGGCTGCAGGAGGCAACCTTTCTGAACGCGGGGGTGCGAATTCGTATCGCAGACGAACGAACCGATCAATCGGATGAATTCTATTATGAAGACGGTCTGAATGAATTCGTAAGATATCTAAACCGTACAGAAAATGTTTTGTTTTCCGAGGTTGTGAGGATCCAGGGTAAGCAAGAAGAGACCGAAGTCGACATAGCGTTTCAGTACAACGACGGCTTCTCTGAAAACGTGCGAGCTTACGCTAATAATATTTATAACAGCGATGGTGGTACACATCTGAGTGGTTTCAAGAGCGCGTTGACGCGATCGATCAACAGCTATGGCAAGAAAGAAAATTTGTTCAAAGACGTCATACCTGCCGGCGACGACTTCCGCGAAGGCCTGACAGCCATTCTATCAGTCCGTCTCCCCGATCCGCAGTTCGAGTCGCAGACGAAAGTCAAATTGGGTAACAGCGAAGTCGAGGGCATCGTAAATTCAATCATGGGTGACGGGTTGAGTGGATTCTTCGAAGAGAACCCGACAATTGCTAAATTGATCGCACAAAAAGGGCTACTGGCGGCGGAAGCACGAGCGGCGGCTCGCAAACAACGTGACATGGTGCGTCGCAAAGGTGCCCTAACAACGGGCGGTCTACCTGAGAAACTACGAGATTGTCGCAGCCGGGAACTCGAGCATACGGAACTATATTTAGTCGAAGGCGACTCGGCCGGGGGTTCAGCAGACACAGGCCGTGATTCCAACACGCAGGCGATATTACCGTTGCGTGGAAAAATTCTGAATGTAGAAAAGGCCCAGCTTGTTAAAGTCTTGGATAATCAGGAAATCTCAAACATCTTTAAAGCAATCGGAATCCCGCCAGGGGCCGAACTGGAAGACGTCAGCAAGCGCCGTTACGGTAAAATCATCTTGATGACCGATGCGGATGTCGATGGCAGTCATATCCGAACGCTGCTACTGACATTTATCTTTCGTCACATGCTTGAACTGGTGAAGGAACGATGCATATATATCGCTCAGCCGCCTTTGTACCGTGTCGTACAAAAAGGTAAGTCTCGGTATGTCAGTTCGCATGAAGAAATGATGAGCCAATTGGTCGATCTTGGTCTGGACGGCAGCTCCCTCGTGCACAATGACGGTACGGTCTTTGAAGGTCAGCACTTGCTAAAGCTAGTGAAGTTGGTCGGGCGGCTGGAGAAGCCGATTGAGACGCTGGAGCGCCGAGGAGTCGAACTGAAACATCTAGTGGCGATGCACCCGACCGAAGACGGCTTGTTGCCGCGGTATTGGGTTTTCCTGGGTCGCGAGCAACTGTGGTTTTCCGATAAGACGGCGCTAGAGCAATTCCTGACTGATGAAGAAATCCGGCGTGGCGAGAAATTCCTGGTGGCTGGGGCCGAAGATGAAACTCCGTCGCCGCAGACAGAGCAGAACGAAGAATTCCAAGCAATATCATCACAGGATATGAAGCTACAGGTCATCGATTTACATGAGATGCGGACGATCAACAAAACTCTTCAAGAAATGAAATCGTACGGAATCATGCTGCACGACTTGATTCCAACAGCGAATCGCAATGGCGAACCATTTTATCCATTTGTTGTGAAGAACTTAGATGGTGATCTGGAATTAAGCTGTTTGCGCGACTTGTTACCCGGACTGCGCAGCATGGGAGAAAAGGGTCTAAAAATTACCCGATTCAAAGGTCTGGGTGAAATGGATCCAGAAGAACTGTGGGAAACGAGTATGAACATCGAAAACCGCGTGCTATTCCAGGTCACCATGGAAGATGCTAAAGGTGCTGATGAGATCTTTCGTATATTGATGGGTGAGAAGGTTGAGCCGCGACGCGACTTTATCGAGAAACATGCGTTGGAAGTGAAAGACCTGGACTTTTAAGGCGAAGATGTTGGAAGAATAGAAAGAATCGGGAGTCTGGGTCGAAATTAAATTGCTTTGTATATCTGAATAATATGTAAAGTTTTACCGATTAGACAAAGTTTGCAAAGCTTAACGATTCTTCCGCCGATACTTGATGTAACGATTTAGCGGTCTTGGTGTCTATCGTTATATGAAGGGTCGGTCGATGTGTCTCAAGCGTACACTCATTCTGCTGTCCGCTGCTACACTCACCGGATGTCTAGCTGGCGAAAAAACTCTGCATTACTTCGGAGATAAGGATTGCGAGTTCTACAAAGACGTCACCCTAACGGTGGGCTATCCGAATGATGGCGAGTCGACTCCGGATATAATCAAGTACGCCGCTGCACCCCGCAATATTCGCAGTCGGAAAAAGGACGAAATCTGGAACCTGGGTTTGGAACAAGCCATTCACCTGGCAATGGCCAACAGC
Organism: Planctomycetota bacterium; assembly: GCA_963582345.1. Classification (GTDB taxonomy): domain Bacteria; phylum Planctomycetota; class Planctomycetia; order Planctomycetales; family Planctomycetaceae; genus CAUZSN01. The sequence continues at coordinate 829 of CAUZSN010000003.1, read as the reverse complement.
AAAGTCATCCGCAGTAATGGACAGTTTCTTTCACCAGGTAACCGACTTCTCGCCAATCCAGAATTCGCCCAGACGATATTTGATCCGGCCATTCAAGAGAGCAATGTGTTGTTCGGCCAACGTGGTGTCGAGGCAGCATTAGCCGAATTTGATGGTTTGTTTACAACCAACATGACCTGGGGCCGCAGCGAGCAGATTTCAGAAGGTCCGAATATCGGTTATGCAGGCGGCGAGACAGCCATCGAAGAGTTTGGCGATTTCCGGGCAACATTGTCCAAACAGTTTGCTGACGGCGGCCTATTATCATTGGCGCACAATTGGTTCTATTCAGGTCGGAACAGTCAGTTTATTGGTGGACGTCTGTTTCCTTCACACTACACGAGCCGTTCGGGGGTTGGGCAGGATGCCGGCCTGCCGACAGTCGGAATCGAATATCGTCGTCCAATTTGGGCCGGAGCAGGGTCTCGATACACGCGAATCTCAGGGCCCATTAATCGGCGGCCGACGCTGCAGAGTGTCACGCCAGTCAATCAAGGCGTCGTGATTGCTCGCATCCGTGGAGACATTTCGTTGGCTGACTTCGAAGCAGCCGTCCAAAATTTGGTCAAAGATGTCGAAGATGTGTACTGGGAACTGTATTTGGCCTATCGGTCTTACGATAGCGAGACCATATCTCGTAATAGTGCACTGGGAATTTGGCGTCGAGAGAAAGCTAAATTTGATGTGGGTGGCGAAGGAGGTGGAGCGGCAGATGAGGCGCAGGCTCGAGATAATTACTTCGAGATTCGCGCCAGAGATGAAAGCGCTCTGGCCAATGTTTACTTTGTCG
>CAUZSN010000002.1:0-71462 GCA_963582345.1 Planctomycetota bacterium | reverse complement strand
ATCCAGGAATTTTAAGATCCGCAACCGTGTGTCCTTCCCATCCTGCCGTTGGCTGCTTTGAAGGATCGGTGCGAGGTGCTCTCGGGCGGTATCGTTGATCTAGAAGTAACCCATTAGTGACATTCGTTTACTGATTGTGTCGGTCCCGCCTGCTTGATCCTAAACGAACATCTCCTCCGAGAATAGAACAAGGCCATCGAGTTTCCACTTGCGCTTGCCGTTTCGAGTGAGGGTTTGCAGCGTGCGTGGATTTAGCAACCGTCGTCTGGTTGATTGCTCGCAGTCAAAGAATACTCAAACAGACAGGCTAGCATTCACGTTTTACTTCCTTTCGGACAGGGGTGGTTGAGCGGCTCTGTCGGCCAATCAATCGTTGCAGGAAAAGAGTCATGACTAAGAAACAGGACACATATGCCAAGCGAAAACGCGAGATGGACAAAAAACTGAAAGCCGATGAAAAACGAGCGCGGCGTAAAAAACGCAAGGAGCAGAAGACGGAAGAGGACATGAACTCGCCAGAGATTCCGACCATTGATATTGATTAAGACATACTAGACACGGTCTTGTGTGAATGGAGTACAGAGATTCGCGCCCCTGGATGATTGTGGCTGCAATATGTCGAAGCTCTTTGAGGTCAAGAAAAATGGCCTGTCAGAGCAATGGTCGCCTCTGTCATAATTGTTTCGCGTTGATGGAGACATTTAGACGATGTTTCGCTGTCAGATTTGTGGACAAGTAGCGCCAGCTGGAATGCGAGCCAACAAGGTCGTGGTGGCCTCACGGTCACGAACATATGCACCTGTCGGTAGCGATCGCGAAAATTTTCGCAGCCCCATGCGTGGCCGGCAGCGCTTTCGTAGTCCGAAGAAAAAATACGACAAAGGCGGGCACGGCACGGAAATTGTCCAAGAATTAATAGCTTGCGCCAGTTGTGCAGAGACGCCCACCACACACGTGGTTGACCTTGACAACACAGCGACCGATGGTGCACAACAGACGATAGAGTGAACGATAGAGAAGTATGTATAAGTGCGGCGATGGGGCGTTAACGGTTAGCGTCTGTGTCACCGCCAGTTTGCATTTTAGGAATTGGGTAAAGTAAATGCCAGAAGGTACAATTAAGCGATTGACAGACAGAGGATTCGGTTTCATTGACAATGGTACGGGTACCGATATGTTCTTTCACCATTCAGCGCTGGAAGACGTGCAATACGAAGAGCTGCAGGAAGGCCAACGCGTCTCCTACGACGAAGGCCGCGGGCCAAAGGGGCCGCGGGCCGAGAAGGTTCGTCTTATCTAAAGCGTAGACGGCCGTCGCGTCGATGGATTAAGGCGTGGGAACATTACCGTCGAAAGGCGTTAGTTGCGTGTTTGCGCGGATGATATCAAGCGGCTGAAAATCGAAATTGTCAGATCCGCAACACCCGATTGGACAGGGACGTAGCTAACCGCTGCGATCGACTGTCTGCTTCGAATTCAGCTTGGAATTGACCAACTCATCTTTTTAGACTGTGCAGGAGCCGATCGCAGAAACAATTCCTTCGCCAAATCCGAACGATCACGGTCGCTTCCGTTTCGTTGACTATGTGCTTCGTGTACGGGAGAAAGCGTAACCACAGTCGCAGGCTTTCTTTCGGACGTGCACGAATTCTCGACACTTTGGGCAAATTTTGTGCCAGGGCCTCGTCTCCGCGTCCGTCAAACTGGACGCCTTCTTGGGAGATTTCGACGGTACCTTGACCTGCTTCATGCGTTTAGCATCCATTTGCTGTACGGCGCACTGCGGATGGATGCCTGCCGCAGAATAGCTGGCTTGTCCACAAACAGGACAGTACTTTCGGATCGATGGCAAATACAGAGGCTGCGGCTTGCGATTCATGTTACCAGTGAAGTCTGACCATATTTGTGATATTGAACGTGAACTTTTCTCTTCCAGAGATGTTGCAAGAGATAGCTTGACTACTCTCATGGTAATGGCAACGAGCCAAATGTCCACATCAAACCAACCATGATTGACAGTCTTTTTAGTCATACCTGGATCCAACCCTACTAATCCGAAACTTCTTTCCTAAACATCAGTTCACGCCTTTACTTATCACAGTTCTCAATACAGTTCATAGAGTTGAGTTTTTTGGAACACGGAATTCAAATTTCTGACCTCGGTCTCGCACCGAGCAGAACAGCATACCTTCCTCACGTTTATATCGTTCTCCGCAGATGCATCAGAAATCCAATCCGCCGAAATTGTAGCACGCACTCAGCATGTCCGTCTTAGCGGCACGAACGCCTAATGTATCTATAGTGACAGATTTTGATGCGTTGTAAGAATAATCTGCATTTGCCGAGTGCTTTTCTCATCGTCGAGACTCTTGTAAGATAGCTAAGCCACGATGACAAATAGCACATGACGGAATCCGATGTCGCGCGAAGCAATTTTCGAAGCCAGTCTGGACTACTTCCTAGGACCAGTTCGTGAGTATTTGCGTGATGGTTCGGTCACAGAAATCATGATCAATAGCTTCGACAAAATTTATGTTGAACGTCAAGGTCGACTCGAGAAAACGGATGCAACCTTTCCCAGTGAAGATAGTCTGCTGTCGGCCGTACGCAACGTGGCTCAGTACGTTGGGCGAGAGATCGACGCGGACCGGCCGATCTTGGACGCGCGTCTACCCGATGGATCGCGTGTGCATGCCGTGATTCCACCCAGCGCGCGGCTGGGAACCTATGTGACCATCCGTAAGTTCAAACGTGATATCCTAGGCATGGACGACTTCGTCCGCTTGCGTAGCATGTCGGATGCGTCGAAAGAGTTCTTGGAAATATGTGTTCGACTGCGAAAGAATATCCTCATTGCTGGCGGCACGGGCACCGGCAAAACGACACTATTAAACGCGGTTTCGACCGCCATTCCAGACGAAGAGCGAATCGTCGTTATCGAGGACAATTCGGAGTTGAATCTGGCTCAGAGTCATTGCTTGTATTTGGAATCGCAACAGGCGGACGCCTACGGTCACGGCGGAGTTAATATTCGACAGCTTTTCATAGCGTCTTTGCGAATGCGGCCTGACCGGATCATCGTTGGCGAAGTCCGCAGCGGCGAAGCGTTGGACATGGTGCAATCGATGATCAGCGGTCATTCCGGTAGCTTGACGACCGTACATGCCACCTCGCCGCGCGACGCCATGGTCCGGTTGGAAACGCTATCGCTGATGTCCGACGTCGATATCCCCATCTATGTCGCGCGCGCTCAAGTAGCATCGGCCATACATTTGATCGTCCAGTTGTCCCGCTTTTCCGAAGATGGTTCTCGCAAGATCACTCGGATCACCGAAGCGTACGGACTGGATGAAAACAATCGCTATCAGTTCCAGGACATTTTCGTATCGCGTCTGAAAGGTCGAACGGCCTCAGGTGACCTGATTGCCGAATTGGGACTGGTCGGCAACAACCCGACGTTTCACCGCGAAGCGTACGAATTTGGAATGGACGATCAAATCCATTTAACGAGCGAACTCTGGAAAAGATGACTGTGCATTGACTACTAGACATAACCTAGTACAAAACCGCCCGTTTCATTTCAAAGGCTGCGCCCAGTCAGGCATTGTTTTCAGCAAGATTTCTAATTGCGGTACCAGCAGTACAAGTATCGTGCTCGTAATTAGTACGACATCCAGAACGTTCAACGCCAGACCGTAACGGACCATCTGGCCCATGCTGCCCTTTCCTGATCCGAAAACGATCGCGTTCGGCGGCAGCGCAATGGACAGCATGAACGCGCAACTGGTGGAAACCGTTGCTGGAATCATAATGAGACGAGGGTCAATGCCCAAACTGACTGCCGTTCCCGCCAGAATAGGCAATATTGCGCTAACGGTAGCAACATTCGACGTCAGTTCGGTCAAGAACGTCATCAGTAGGCAAACAGCCGTGGCCAACATCCACGACAGCCAGCCGTTTCGCCTGCGGCGGTAATCCCTGTGGCACTGGTGCAACCAAAATGGCGACAAACAGCGCCAGACCGACTGTGCTTAGCGAAGTTGGATCTTCAATGTTCGGTCCAGCGCTCAAGCAATTGCTGGTAGTCTTCTGGAGTATTCAGGTCTGTTATGACAGCTGGGCGATCTATTTCTAGTTCGATCACTTTTTCGGCATGTTTGTGCAGCAACCAGTTCAGGCCATGACCGCAGGGAATCTGGCTAATCTCGTCGGCCAACTTCCACTGGAACAATGTCGGATGTCCCCGCTGATCTCCGAATCTCGGAACCAGGATTTGACAATCGCCCTGCTGCCATCGTTGAAGCACAACATCGAGCACTTCTGTGTCTAACACTGGTTGATCGGCTGGTACCAAGAGCCAGCCATCGTCATCCATGGGCGAATGTTTTTTGTCAATCTGGTCCAAGGCGAATTGGACACTCTCTCGCATCTCTTGCGGTTCCTCGGATGGCTGAACGATCACAGCCGTTAATGATTCCAGTACTGTCCGTAGCACGTCATCATCCGGCCGGATGACGACGGTTATCTCCAAAATTTCAGGTCGATCCAAAACGTCAATCACACGTGCGATGACGGTTTTCGTTCCCAGAGGAAGTAACAGTTTGGATTGCCCCATGCGCCGGCTATGTCCGGCAGCTGGCACAACGGCAAACACGCGAGATCGACGCTTCATCGTTCCTGACGGTCTGGAATCGACTTAACCCACGCAGGCATTGACGCCACGCATCAATTGGTAGTCGTGGTCCTTAGAGATTGATACACCGGAACAGATTCTGCAAGGGATTAGTTTTTCACCTGACGTTTCCAAGGCTACGGACTCACAAAACAAAATACCACTGGCATACATGGCGGTCGATTGGCGTATTCCGTTTGAGCCGACTACCGATTCAATCGGATGTAACTGCACAGCAGCAACAGCATGGATGTCACAATATTTTATGAAGGATGGTATGAATTGTGACCCCGATCTCGGCGGAGTCTCGAGCGTTTATTAGCATCTGTCAAACACGCCAATATCCTCGCCCGTGATCACGTGCAGTCGACGAACCTTGATGACTTTCCAATCGCCTGCCTCGCGTTGCCAGGTCAGTTCCCAGCGCGTCGGCATGCGGCCCAGTCCATAGGACTGAAACGAGATGGTCGCGTTGGCGCGGAAGTGAGTGATCGCACGCGAGTTCTGCGACTTCATGGTCACTTTCACGTCCGTGATCCGCACATCATCCTCAACATTGACCATGACCAACGCGTGCTCAATCAACGATTGAAGCCCTTTCGCATTGTTCGAGACGAAATTAAAGGTCATGGGAGACTGATTGGATCTGAAGCGTGAAGACAACTCGTAGACCTGGGATTCCTTTTGAAATGTAGATGTTAGATTCATTACAGCAGTTTCGACGCGTTCGTTTTCCGTGACGATGACATGTTCGATAACCAGAATGCCGCCGCTTAAAAGGACCAATAGCCCAACTCCGTAAAGTAAGGACCTTCGCTGCTGTGCATAAGTGGCCAAGAGCAGCACCACAGAAAGAACTGCGATGAATAGGATTAATAGCCAGGGAGTTTCGGTGAGCAGCCACATTCCGTAGCGCTCCGATGGTGAAGGTTTCCGAATTCAGTCGTCCGGAACCCACAGTATGAAAGCAAGAAGACGTATGGTTGCAGTCTACGCCTGTCGTAACTAGTGGGCAACCGGGCTTTGCAATCTGGGACGCAGCGTGATCGCTTTGCGCGTGATTGCCTGTCCGGCACTCTTCACAACCAAGAAGTATTTTCCCGGTTCGAGCGACTCGGTCATATAGAAGATGAAGCTGCACCGCATGGTTTCACGCGGAACCATTTGCCCAACGCGATCAAGCACCCGATCCTGAGCGTCGTGCAGATTGCACTCGACCCACATGTCCTCGTGCGGTGGGTTCAAAGTACATTGGGCAATCAGGCTTTCGCCGTGCTGAAAATCGGTCCGGCGCTGCATGAGATTACCACTCACCATTCCCGTACCCACGTCAAACGCTTCAAATTTGTCTTGTTGCCGGATGCGTCGTTCCACGTTGAAGTACTTACGCACGTATGAGGAATCCAGTTCCACCAGACTATGTGGACCCTCTGAGCGTCGAATTCCGTACGGATCTAGCCAATACTCGCCTTCGACACCCAGCACTACCACTAGACCGATCGCCAGACCGTAACACAATCTTAAATGCGTCGGCGAATAGCTGCCGGCACCAGGTATTGGAATCGACAATCGAAGCAATGAGAAATTTCCAATCCAACTCCATTTAACTCGTAGCCAGTACCACATTCGGACGACAGTGCGCGAGTCGTGTTCATTTATGAAAGCGAAATACATCGTGACGCACACCAGCGGAAAAATATAGAGCCCCAACGTAAAACAGGTCATCAGGTGGAAACCAACACCCAACGTCAGCATGACAACGCGACCGAACCCTTTCCATGCCAAGAATAAAAACAGCATTTCCCAAATGACCGCGACGTATGCGAAAACGATCAGTGCTACAGGAAAGAGCGACAGGTACTCTCCCAATGGGTTCGCGTGGTTGACGTCAGACATCATCCAATACCGTAGTTGATCACCTGAGAAATAGGTGGGCGTATGAAGTTTTGTCATCGCGGATCCGAAGTAGACGACGCCGACAAGGATTTGCATCAATCTGCGGGGCCAAGCAGGTCCTGTTGTCGCACTGAAATCGGTTTTGCCTCGATCCACCATGCGCCGGCCCCTCTTCAGCCAACTGTCCAGCGACCAGATCGCTCCGCAATTGGAAAGGCACAAGATGAACAGTATGTGCGAGGCAATCACCGAGTACTTGGTGAGTGTGCTGAGACAGTCCATCAGGTTGAAATACGTATACAGAACCATCGACGCGACGAGAGAAACACGCGTATACCAGCCGATGGAACTCGCAACCAGGAAGAACACCAGTGCACTCATCAAGGCAACTGCCAATCCACCGGAAAATTCGGGAAGAAAATCTACGAAACCATAATTGATCGCCAGAGGTGCTGGTGCCCCGTCGTCCGAATAGATTTCACGAGTGTGACGCCAGCGCGGTAGAACGACCAACAGCAACACCAGGGGCATGAGAATTCGCACGATCGCCAATCCGTACGGTAACTCATTCGCAAATAAAAACCTGCTGAAGCGAGACTTTGGTGCTAAGCCACCGGATGACGCGTTGGAAAAATTCGTGTTCATCGCTTGTGATCCATCACACTTTGAGAGTCATTGAAACGTCACGAGACGAACACTGGATGCGCGTCAATTCGCGGACGTCGAAATTCCGTACGCTTCGCGTCCCAGACTGCCGTGAATTCCGCCGTGTAGTTTGGTCGGATCGTAAACACCGCCGGTTCGATGGCGCAAATCCAAATGATAAAAAACTCGGCCTCGGTGCATGTCAGCCAGTAGTCGAGGATTATCTTCGATATTCATTGCGATTTGTCGTTCGATCCATGATGGATTCCAATGTGTGGGAGTTCCGTCGGGAGACAAGATGCCCCGCAAATGGTAATACACGTTCTTGTTTTTCGGCTCGTCAAACCGACGGGACCAAATTTTGTCGGGCAGGTTATACTTTTTCGCCCAAGATTCCTCGATAACGTAGATTTGCGTCAGCGGTTCGTGCTGCGTCTGCTTCAGACTGTTGCGCACCATCCGCGGCAGATGTTTTCCGAATGGATCGTAATGTCTGCGTGGCAAATCGGCGTACGGATGAAACTCGCCCCACGGTCCCGGTGCAATCCGATAGAATTTTCCGCTTTCTCCCTCGCCAATAATCTGTGTCCGCGAGGTATAGGCCGACCAGCCGCAGAACATGTCCCAGACAATGAAGTACATGAACGGATGGGAGTTGACATTATAGCTGACGGCATGGCATGCAACGCCGTAAAAGAGTACAGCCAGATAGCAGACGATTGTCAGACCTGCGGTCCCTCGTTTTAGATTCATGGCCTCAACCTTTCTTGGTCTTGCAGTTGTCGAGTCTGGACCATGAAAACATCTCTGCAGTGCCGACACTGATCGAATCAAAGTGGCTGGGCCTGGGTGAGGCTCTGCCTAAATTTGGCACGACAAACTACCTGACCGCGGACAAAATCAGGACTTGAGGCGAGAACTATCTGAGATCGTCGTTGGCACGTCAACCCCGCTTGCTACACACCGCCGGAGGTGTAGCACCTTGTTGTTATATACAAAGTGGTTTCAGTGCTAATCGACCAATTGCGAAGCGGTCCACAACATAGCCCAGGGCCAGCGAAGTGTCGCCCTAAGTTGGGTATTTGGTAAAAACATGAACCCCGTAAGGCTTTCACAACAATCTTTACAACCCTCACAGGGTTACGGCGCAAATTCGAACAAAACCCAGGGTGGCGCTTTGCCGCTACGTTTATCCTAGACTATTGTTGTTTGACGCTTTCAGCGTCACGCCGGTAAGCAATATCTGCCGAAGCTGAGACGATTGCAGAAAAAATGCCATCCCACGTGAAGATTTTGGCTTCGACCGCAATTGGCAAACCAACTTCGCGCGCGGCTTCACTCGTCACTGGGCTGATACTCGCCAAACGCACGGACTTGCCAATTTGTGACACCGCAGGTGAAGAGAGCAGTCTTTGCAAACTGCGAACGATCGCTGGACTGCTGACACCGATCCAGTTCAGTTGTCCGGCAACAATCATATCCAATACGCCTGCAGGCAGGGCGTCAGAGTCGACATTGCGGTAAACGACCAACTGTTCCAAGCTCGCACCGCCAGATTGTAGTGCCTTGGAAAGAACGTCGCGATAACGGTCGGCACGAGCCCATAAAACCTGTTTTCCTTCGACGTGCGGCTGTAGTGATTCGGCAAGTGCTTCGGCGCGAAACGATTCGGGCATCAGATCGACCTTCAAATAATACGCCGCCAAAGCCTTGGCCGTTGCCGTTCCAATCGCTGCCAGTTTCACCGAGTTTAGTTTCCGCATATCGTGACCTGTTTTCCACATCCTATTCAATAAACCGTGGACACCATTGGCGCTCGTAAAAATGATCCAATCGAATTCAGCGACCCGATCGATCGTCGCGTCAACCTTAGTCCAATCGTCAGGCGGCAGGATTTGGATCGTAGGAAGCAGGACCGGTTGAGCTCCGAGTTCTAACGCGCGAGAAATTACCGGGCCAGTTTCAGCAGCTGGGCGTGTGATCCCAATCCGTTGACCGAACAGTGGACGAATTTCAAACCAAGAGATCTTCTCGCGCACGCGAACGCATTCGCCAACTACGACCAGCGACGGAGCGTGCAGATCGGCCTGTCGTACCTTCGCGACCAAATCCGTCAAAGCAGCCGTCACGGTGCGCTGATCAGGAGTCGTGGCACGACTGATGACGGCTGCAGGTGTTTCCGGTCCTTTACCGGATTTTAGAAGCGATTCGACAATCCATTCCAAACGGTGCAGTCCCATGTAAAACACCAAAGTCCCCGGAAACGATGCCAGCATGTCATAGTCAATTGAATGCTCGAGCTTCGCTGGATCTTCATGTCCGGTGATGAAAGCGACGGCTGAGGCCAAGTCACGATGCGTGAGTGAAATTCCTGCGTATTCACTAGCAGCCGTGGCGGCAGTGATGCCGGGTACCACTTCAAACGGAATTCCCGCCTCGACCAATGCGGCCGCTTCCTCACTCCCTCGGCCGAAGATAAACGGATCACCGCCTTTAAGTCGGACGACGGTCTTACCCAGCCGAGCGGCGGCGATCAGTTTTTGATTGATCTCTTGTTGCCCTCGAGTGCGATCACGAGGCAATAGAGACCTGCTGGTTCGTTCTGCTGGGGCGGACGTATGACACAATAGTAGTGGATTAACCAACCCATCGTACAATATCAGATCAGCACGCTGAAGACATTGTAGCCCTTTCAGCGTCAGCAGGCCTGGATCGCCAGGTCCGGCTCCGACCAGGTAAACTTTTCCCTGTTCCGACATCGAATCAGTAATCGAACCAAATTCCTACATCGAATATTTCATCGGTTGTTGTTAATAAAACGAACTGGTTCGATCTCCAGGTCAAACCTTCGAACTGATGCTCCTTCGACTCCCTACTGCCAACCCTCGGCGACGACTATGTTGCAATTTCTGAAACGCACAATACCAACTCGACCGCCAATCGCCAAATCCAACCTTCAATCTCTCTTGGATATCCGCGCCCTGCTAATCCGAGGTTCTGTGGGACCAGCCAGATAGAACTTGTAGAGTAAACCCTCGGAGAGCAGAAACCTCGCAAATAGCTCGCTTGTCATAAGTCGATTCAAAGACGAGAATGTAAGGATATCAAATGACTCAAAGCGATCGATTAGATACAAGTACCACCCGTTCGCTATCCGATTCATGGTAACGGAGCCAGACGCAATAACTTCTACTGGATTGAATGAGTGAATTGAATGGCAAAATCTGGTCCACGAAAAAAACTTCCCAAAGAAGTGGCGATCATCAATGCCGATAATTGCACCGGCTGCGAGGCCTGTTTGGAAGTCTGCCCGGTCGATTGCATTTACAAGGTTCCAGGTGAGTCAATTGGGTGCTTACAGTCGTGGTGTGAAATTGACGTCGAGCGATGCGTCGGCTGTGAAGTGTGTGTCCACATCCCCACAAAGAAATCGGACCCGTACGAACTGCTTGTCTGTCCGTGGGACGCAATAGAAATGGTGCCCACAATCGACGTCGCCCAAGAAGTCGCTGACAAAGGGGGACCAGATGACTATCTGCACGACAACTGGGATCGCGTCGTAGAACCCGCCATCCGCATGGCCAAATTAGCCGCCGCACAATAACAATACTACGGGTTGTCGATTTGGGTATCTTTCGCAAATCGACGAAGTGCGCTGCTTCAGCTTCCTATCGGCTCAGTCGTTGCGAGGATTCCAAATTTGAGCCGCCCAACGAAGTGCCAATATCCTTCAAAATGTCAAACCGGTGCATATGGTCGATCAAAATCCTTGTTGGCAAAGCAGATACGTTGAACGGACTCCATTGTGCACACTCGTCTCGATTCACGCCTTGAACTGGTGAGCTATGATATGATGAGCGGTTTTATGTCTCGAAATTCAGCACGACGTGATCCGGCCCCTTGGACCTGTGTTTACCCAACGCGGCAAGCCTGAGACCTTGCTTATTGGTATCACCGAACCGACAGATCGTCACTGCCTTGACCGATTCACTGACAGCGATGATCCTTTGCCCCCAGGTTCTATCCACGTTCAGGCGCTCACGCGATTGAAGCGAGTCGTGGATGGTCAGGACAAACGGTCGATTCAAGCGGCGCACCAGCCAGGTGCCCTGGGCAAGCACGTTTTTGCGATTGAATGTGAATTAAGTCAGGCATTTTACCCGACAGATCACGCTTGAGTAATTTCAATATCAACCGTCCCAAAACGGGCATGATGAAGTGAGTGTATTCGGCAATCGACAGTGTTGCTCGTTTCTGCAGGTCGACCATTTGCGAGTCAGGACAGGCGACCTGCGCGCAAACGTGGTGCATGTTCAACTGCTCGGCCAGGCGCAAGGTATAAGCGCTGCTGCCCCTGACTTAAAATCGGTCGGCGAACAATAAGACGTTTAAATCCGAGTTGGCCATGAGAATTCAGTGAGGCCAATGTGATCATTCCAATCACTTCACGCAGTTGAACAACGAGTGCACACAAGTAAATCAGTACGGTGGTCTATGAACCGCGAAGTGGTCGGGGACGCCTTAAAACCTCACTGACCAAAACTGCCTGTCGGATTCCGACTGGATCGCGCAACAGGCGAACAATTCCGCTCGGAGTAATCGATGCCGATCCGGCCGAGATACGAGGCACCGTTACCGTTCGTTTTTCCGCAGAGAAAGATCCAAGATGCTCCGAAACACTCTGATCCACATCGTGGTCCAGATGCTGCTGGACGTGCGAGGTGACTCGGCCTGCTTTCATACGCCTGGCAACGTGCTGGCGAATGTTGTCCCCAAGATTTTTCGATCCGGGGACTTGCCGTTCAGCAATCCTGGCACCTGGCTTCCTTTTGGGCTGTTGCCGTGCGTCCGTGACGAGTTGCAACTGCGTCACCTTGTGCGGCCCAGACGACTCGTTATTTTCAAACTGTTTGAGTCGTTTGGGCCGCACAAGGTGACGCAGTTCTTCCACCTCTACGATCTCCAACGGCTCATCCACCGTCCCTTTGGCAGCCCTATGTGGTACTGATTTTCCACGAACCTGCTCCAGGAAAACATCGATTTCTCCTTGAATCCGACCTTCACGAGGGCGGGGAGCTTGAGCGCGACGCCCCACTCGTTGAGACTGATTTGTCTTTCCGCTCGCTAAGTTCATGATCCAATTTATAAACATAAATACGATCACAATGATCGGAATCCATGTTCCGATGTCCGCCAGAATTGGACTAAGAAATTGGAATATCACTGCCTTGGTTCCGAGCGATGAACAACGACTAGTCGATCTACCCAAGTCCGACTATTGCATACATCTCTTTTGGCGATTCGTGTATTTCGAGCAGTTTCCATTGTGTTTACAATTTTCGGTCGGTCTCCGACACGATGCGTGAAGGCGCACCCCTTTGGTCACAACGTCCTATTTAGGAAGGATCGTGTGCTGCTTCCGGACTGACTCCAGCGATTGAGTCTCTCATCTTCGTATCGGCTTGAACGTTTTTCAGTTCGTAATAATCCAACAGTCCCAACTTTCCGGTGCGGAATGCTGTAGCCATGGCTTTAGGCACTTCGGCTTCGGCCAACACGACCTTAGCACGGCTTTCCTGGACTCTGGCCACCATTTCCTGTTCGTAGGCTTTGGCGAGCGCACGTCTTTCTTCGGCCTTGGCCTGCGCCACTCGCATATCGGCTTCCGCCTGATCGGCTTGCAAGCGTGCGCCGATGTTCTCGCCGACATCGATGTCCGCAATGTCAATTGACACAATCTCGAATGCCGTCTGGGCCTCAAGTCCCTGGCTCAACACTGTCCGAGAAATCGAATCGGGATTCTCGAGCACAGTTTTGTAGGAGCTCGTTGAACCGATGGCCTGAACGATTCCCTGTCCCACGCGGGCGATGACGGTTTCTTCCGTCGCGCCGCCGACCAGTTGTTGAACGTTGGTTCGCACGGTTACGCGAGCACGCGCCTTCAACTGGATGCCGTCACCGGCAACAGCGTCCAATGTACCATCCTGCTTAGAAGAATCGGGACAATCGATCACCTTGGGGTAAACGCTGGTGCGAATTGCGTCCAATATGTCGCGGCCGGCCAGATCGATCGCCTGAGCTGTCTGCCAATCGAGATTCAGATCCGCCCGGTGTGCAGCAATCAGAGACTTGATCACATTCGGAACATTTCCGCCCGCCAGGTAATGGGCTTCCATGGCGCGCGTCGAGATCGGATACAACCTGGTCACGCCCGCTTGCACAGCCATGATCTTGCTGCGAACGATGATCGTCGGGTTGACTTTTCGGAATGTCATCATGACCAGGTTGGGAAACGAAATGCTGGCATTAGTCATCTTGCATTGAATCCACAACCCGAAGTAACGCGCAAACACGGCCAAAAACATCAATACGAACAGGAAAAAAATGATCCCGCCGCCAAGCATCCAAATACTTGCGCCATCGGCATTTTCAGCAAAAATTGGAACGTTAGTCACGACTAGTTGTCCTAAACGGTGCCATCAATAAGACTTCAGGTTCATAACCAGCGCTTAGGCTGTTTAACTTTGCGGCAAATCGAAGTCAAGCGACGGAATTTCTGGTTTATTCGTTTTATCATCTTCTGCATCGGACGTCGATTCTGTTTGAGCTAGACGAACGACCAGACGATTTCCTTTCACGGCGATGACTTGAACGGTTTCACCACGTTCGATCACCATCCCCTCGCTTTCGGAATGCGTGCGCTCGCCATCAATTGAAACTAAGCCACCGGGATTCATCAATGTTAACGTCTTGCCCATTTTGTTGACCATTCCAAACAGCCACTTTTCTTCCTTAGCATACGGCGTTACATCTTCCAGGTCCGGCGGGGCCGCCAACAAATTTTTCCCAAATTCAGTTTTCGGCAGGATGTAAAACGCTGCGATCACCACTGTCGGAAGCAATACGACAAGTATTGCGATGTACGTCCAAAACCAGATAACCTGATCTCGCCACGCATTCCAGGCGCACCAAATCGAAATCGTGAAACTGACCAGAGCCAGTACCAGAATCATGCCGCCCGACGGGATGAACACTTCAGCTACCAACAAGGCCAGTCCCACCGCCAGAAGGACGATTGCCAATAGACCCATTGACGTCATTTTGTATTCCATCATTTCAAGTCGACGAAAGGTCGGACTCGTCATCAATTACGAAAGGTGTTTTGGAATAATGAACGGTCCTTTGTCCGAAAAGTCGTAGGTCACGGCTAGTTTATCTGTTGCTGCCTTCGAGGCAATAGACAGCCATTTTCCCACAATCGCCCCAATCCGTTGCGCCGAGATGAATGTAAAAGGAGCCACCTCGTAGCGGTGGCTCCTTTGGGGAAAGGACAGTAGCAGGAACGACAATGGACACCGTCCGTCAATGCGACGGTTTCCGAGAAAAGAGGGCAACACGAGATGCGGTGTCCTGCCCAATCGATTCGCTTCGAACCGGCCGTTGCAAGAAGTCGGACCAGTCTACGTAACGCGCAGAATTGTAAATCTGTCCTTTTTTGAATTTCTCCAGTACGCGACCAGAGCGTTTCCCGATCAAAGATTGTTGTCGAACAGGTGGACGCCGGGATTCCGAAATAGCAATCCACCCATCACTTCGAGCTTGATTCGAACCGGCCGCCCTCGGTCTATGTCGATTGATGTCCCATTGCAAGCTACCAAATCCGGTTGTCGGTGCCGCGTTGGACCGTCGAGTCTGGCGCCGTGGACGTGTTGTGATCGGTCGAATCGGTTGTTGTTGACGAGGATCCGGAGCGTACAAACCTTCACCCCGTCGTATCGGCGAGTGTCCTCCGATATGTGCGGCATCACGATTTGGCACTTGGAATGAACGGGATGGGGTGCTGTGAAGCGCCGAAGCGAGTTGAACTACACCGCCAGAGTCGGCACTGCGTTCTGGAGTTTGCGATCGAACGATGAGGTTGGGTTGTAATGTATTTGACTCCGAAGCATCCGTAAGGGATGTGTTCGGTTGAGCGGACAGAGTTTTTGTGTCTGCTAATAACTCGCCATCGGCAAGCTTGCTTGTGGGACTTCCAGCCATCACCCATGCGTTCCAGCGGTATTCCAGCTCATCAACGTCTTTCGCACCATAATAGCAATGAATCGAACGGTCCCATCCCCTCCGATAAGCGTCTTCGAGAAATAATAAGTACCGTGCCTTGCCGCCTTGCTGAATCAAATATGCAGCAAGCGAGTATCCCTCGGCATACAAGGTCAACACGTTCTGCATGTCGTGTGGATAGCGTTTGATGGAGAGCAGTGTCCGCAACGGAATTCTCCGGGTGGTCTTCAGGACTTGTTCAACGAGTTGCGTCTGACGCCGTTTTTCCGAGTCGTCTTCGGACAGCGTGGCCGCTCCTTCGTCGGCCCAACGCGGCAGCGGGCGACGGAAGTGACAGGCGAGGATTGTATGAGTGATCTCATGCGGCAAGACTGCATCCAAAATACGATGGAGTGGTCCTTGAACCTCCATTTTCCAACCGTACACGTGACCACGATTGAATTTGAATGACGTGGCGCCTCCGGCCCTCACTTGATCCACCTTGACCATGACGTGACACGGAGCGTACCAACGTGGAATGTATTTTCCGAGCCACTCTAGGGCCAGCTTTTTGCGGTAATGCTCGGCGGCGACGGCCACTTGTTTGGCAACTTTTGCGGTCGGAGCCTGAACTGTAAAATTCGGAGTGCGATGCGTCGCCCCCAATGAACCTGTTGCTGCTAGTACAATAACGATCCTTGTCATGCGAGCGCCCTTGCTCATCCTTCGACCTACAATCGGCCATGACATGTGTAAAAGCCGCTTCATCCAAAAACCAGGTTTCTCAATATGACTACACCGGTTTAACAAACGAGTGCAAAGTTGGGTCCAAACGTAAAAAAATTCGCGGTCGCTGTATACATTGCACCGACCAAGAATGCTGCATCCCATTGGGAAAACAGTTGTTACACCAATTCGTCGAAATAGTAGAAGGCACGCCCGACAGTCAAGTTGACGTCGATCAGATTGCAAATTCTACACTGTCCAATGTGCGACGTTCCCCATGTCACAAATTTCGCTGCTCGTGCAATTTAGGGGCGCCTCACCAAAATACTCAGCGACGTTTTCAACGTCGGCATTAACGATCATTCACAAATGCGGTTGGTGGATTCCTCTTCGTAACGCCGCTATCATGCCCAAAAAACTTGACGCTTTCGAACAGATTGCGATGGAAAGGGTCTCTCGTGAAAATTCATGAATATCAGGCGAAACAGTTGTTCGCGGAAGCAGAAGTAGCCGTGCCCAAAGGGATCGTTGTCAAAACACCCGATGAAGCGACCGAAGCATTCAGGCAACTTGGGGGCGATATTGCCGTCGTCAAGTCCCAAATCCATGCCGGCGGCCGTGGAAAGGGACGCTTCAAACAGCATCCTCAACAGTCCGGAGTCGTTTTGGTTCGGTCACCTCAGGAGGCCCATGAAAACGCCGATCGCATGCTAGGCAACACGCTTGTCACGCTGCAAACTGGCGCAGAAGGTAAAACGGTAAACGTGCTGTACATCGAACAGGGGTTGAACATCGCGCGCGAATTGTATTTGGGCGTTGTCGTCGACCGCGAATCAGGTGGGCCGGTCATAATTGCCTCGTCAGAAGGTGGCATGTCGATCGAGGACGTAGCTAGGAAGGCTCCAGAAAAAATTTTTCGCGAGGCAATCGATGTCAACGACGGATTACAGCTCTCCCAAATTCGGAATCTGGCAGAGCAATTAGGGCTGCAGGGAAATAGCATCGCCAGCGCCGAAGACTTCTTGCCGAAGTTGTGCCGGTTCTTCTTGGAAAACGATTGTAGTATGGCTGAAATCAACCCTTTGGTCATAACAGAAAATGGCGAGTTGCTAGCGCTGGATGCCAAGGTCAGCTTCGACGACAACGCTTTGTTCCGACACGACTCGTGCGCCGCGCTTCGGGATTTGAGCGAAGAAAATGAAGTGGAAGTACGAGCCAGTAATGCCGGGCTAAGTTACGTGAAGCTGGACGGCAACATCGGCTGCCTGGTCAACGGCGCTGGCTTGGCAATGAGCACGATGGATTTGATCAAGCTGCACGGCGGTGACCCGGCCAATTTTTTGGACGTCGGCGGCAGCGCCGACGTCGATGCGGTAACCGAGGCGTTTCGCATCATCCTGGCCGATCCCACTGTCAAAGCGGTCCTTGTCAACATCTTTGGCGGTATTATGAAATGCAACACGATTGTCGAAGCGCTGTTGTCCGCATACGAAAAAGTTGGATTTAACGTGCCGCTTGTCGTTCGTTTGGAAGGGACCAATGTCAAGATGGCTCGATCAATGTTGGCTGAAAGCGAACGGAACATCATTGCGGCGACTGACCTGACTGACGCAGCCAAAAAAGCAGTGGCCACGCTTACACCATGATCACAGAACATTATCTTCGAACAAAAGTTCTGAACTGCCGCTTGAGGTCTATGGAAGCCTAGATTCAGTATTGATTCGAATTTCGGGATTTGGAATATGAGTATCCTCGTCGATCAAGACACACACGTCATTTGCCAAGGAATCACTGGTCGATCCGGTCTGTTTCATAGCCAGCAATGCCGCAATTACGGAACCCCCGTCGTCGGCGGCGTCACGCCCGGCAAAGGCGGAACCGAAGTCGACGGGTTTCCGGTATTCAACACGGTTCACGAAGCAGTCCAGAAGACGGGAGCCAACACGTCGATGATCTTTGTTCCACCACGGTTTTGCGCGGACGCGATCATCGAAGCAGCCGACGCTGGAATCAAACTGATTGTAGCGATCACCGAAGGCATCCCCGTGTTGGACATGGTGCGAACGATGCATCGTATGCGTCAAAACAGCAGCAGGCTGGTGGGTCCAAACTGTCCGGGCGTCATCACGCCAGGCGTAGCAAAGATTGGCATCATGCCTGGCTACATTCATAAACCTGGTCCGGTCGGCGTCATCAGCCGTAGCGGCACGCTGACATACGAAGCCGTGTGGCAACTGAGCCATGTCGGTTTGGGACAGTCGACTTGCGTCGGCATCGGTGGCGACCCGATCATTGGAACCAACTTCATCGATCTACTGCAACTATTCCAAAACGATCCCAACACCGAAGCAATCCTAATGATCGGCGAGATCGGCGGCAGCGCTGAAGAAAATGCGGCCGAGTACATCAAGCAGCACATATCTAAACCGGTAGCATCGTTTATCGCAGGTCGAACGGCTCCGCCGGGAAAACGCATGGGGCACGCGGGAGCCATCATCTCGGGCGGAACCGGAACGGCCGCTGAAAAGATCGCGGCCCTGGAAAAGGCCGGCGTGGTCGTCGCTGAAAGCCCTGCCGATATGGGAACTGCCGTACAGCGAGCGATTGCCGGAATCGCCAATGTTCCCAATTCAACAGGGTGAACCCACTGATACAAAGAGCCGCTGGCTCAGGAATCAGAACCTTCGCAGTAGCGTTGAAGCGGATGGCGACATCGTTCAGCCGTTTTGTTCCGGGCAAACGAATTCACTTTTGAAATAGTTGATGCCCATGCCGGCATCGATAACGATCCCTTGAGCCGTAATTGCCGACGATCGAGGACTTAATAAGAACACGACCGTGTTAGCGACTTCTTCAGTTCGAACGGCTCGTTGCCGTAGCGTTGCCTGCTCGGCGTATAGGTAGCTGTCGAGGTATCCGGGAATCCCCGCCGAAGCGGACGTTTTCAATAGACCTGGGCAGACTGCGTTGAAGCGAATCGACGAAAATTGCGAAAATGACTTGGCTAGAAAACAGATGGACGAATCTAACGCCGCTTTCACTGGCGCCATGTAACCATAGTTCTCGGCTGCCATGCGAGTGGTTGAAATCGAGATCGTGACTACGCTGCCATCATGTTCGTCAATCAAATCGCGAAACGCGCTGGCAATTGCGATCAATGAGTAACACGAAATGTCGATGGCTTGTAAGAAGCCGGTACGAGGCGTCTCGTGAAATGGCAACCAACCGGCTGAATAGTCTGCGTACGCAATCGAGTGGACTATGCCATGAAGCTTGCCACGACCGGTGCCAACATCGTCACGAAGGCGATTGATCTGGTCCTGATGCTCAACGTCGCAGACGTAAATTGGTGCCGGATCAAGTAGCTTTTTGAGGGAATCGCGGCGTTCCTCGCTGCGCACGGAATAAACTACGTCGGCACCAGCTTGGCTCAACACCTGACCGACGTGATAGGCGACGCTCTTTCGATTCGCGACGCCGAAGACCAGAATTGTTTTTTTCCCGAGTTGCAGAAAGTCCATAGTTTTCGTGAATCGATAGATTGGGTCCAAAACAGGCTCAGCCACTTTGCCACAATTTGTGACGGAACGCAACGGCCTTGAAAGTGTTGAACAGACAATTTGCTAACGCCAAGCGGCATCGCACTTCAGAGTACGATTGTGGTACGATTTCCAAAATTAGTCAGACAAAGTGCAATTTAGCGAGACCTCCATTCGTGTTCGGATCACGAATATCCCTGAAAACGTCGGCTTTGATATGCCGTTCGCTGAGCACGATGCTGCATGCCGGTGTGGATGTACGCAAGGTGTTTGAACTGGCTGCTGAAAAGACTTCGGACCCGCGGTGTCGCGAAACACTTCGGGAAATCAGCAATGAGATTCAGAACGGTGGCGAAATCTCGTCAGCCATGCGGGATCAAGGCAACTATTTCCCCCAATTGTTGATCGACATGGTAAGCGTGGCCGAGGAGAGCGGCGCCTTGCCCGAAGTACTGGCTCACATGGGCAAACATTACGAAAACAATCTGCAGTTGCGCCGCAATTTCGTGGCGGCGATTTCGTGGCCGCTGTTCCAATTGGTCGCGGCGATTTTTGTCATTGCTGCGTTGATTTACATCCTGGGTATCATAGGCAAAACGGCAGAAACAGTAGCAACAAGTGGCCATTCGGTAAGTTTTTTGGTTTTTGGGCTTTCCGGACCCGACGGAGCGTTGATCTGGCTGATGTACACGTTTGGTTCACTTTTGTCGCTGTTTGTCGTTTACCAGATCTTGTCCAAGGCATTCAGCACTACACGAGTGCTGGATTCGTTACTACTGTGGATCCCCATCCTCGGAAACTGTATGCGTTCATTCGCCATCGCTCGGTTTTCGTGGGCGTTTTACCTGACTCAACAAACGGGCATGCCCATCCGTCAAAGTTTGAGAGCCAGTTTCCGCGCGACGGCAAACGGTGCCTTTATTGCGGCGGCGCCGATGGTGTGTCATAGGGTCGAGTCCGGTGACAATTTGTCGGACGCCTTGACGGCATCCGGTCTGTTTCCCGACGACTACTTACACATCGTCAACGTTGCCGAGACATCGGGAACGGTTCCCGAAATGGTGCACCGCTTGAGTCCCCAATTCGAGGACCAGGCACGCCGCAGCCTGAATGCCTTGACGACTGCGTTCGGCTGGCTGATCTGGTTGGTCGTGGCCGGTTTTATCATTTTTTTCGTTTTCCGGTTTATTCTGTGGTACGTCAGTATGATCAACGACGCAGTGCAAGGAAATTTCTGATTCTATAAAGTGGATCTGTGGCTGGCATCGAATTTCAGATTGGAGCAAGCGACGCTCAAACATCCGCACGTACAGGTCGCATCACAACGCCCCACGGCGTTGTGGAGACTCCTGCATTCATGCCGGTGGGAACGCTGGCGACCGTAAAGGGACTGACCCCCGAACAACTGCGTGAAGTCGGAACCGAGATTGTCCTATCCAACACCTACCATTTGGCTCTTCGGCCAGGCGCCGCAATCGTCAGCGAATTGGGTGGCCTGCACGCATTCATGCAGTGGGACGGTCCCTTGCTCACGGACAGTGGTGGTTTCCAAATTTTTAGTTTGGCCCGGCTGACTCAACTAGACGATGAGCATGTCGTTTTTCGTTCACATATCGACGGCAGTATTTTCGAACTGTCGCCCGAAAAGGCGATTCGCATTCAGGAGCAACTGGGTGCCGATATCATCATGTGTCTGGATGAATGCCCGCCCCATGACGGCGACCGTGAGCAACTTCAACGAGCGGTGGAACGTACAACACGTTGGGCCATCCGTTGCCGCGAAGTCCATCAACGGGATGACCAGGCGTTGTTCGGAATTGTTCAGGGCGGAACTGATCGCAAATTACGCGAACAATCAATCCACGGTTTGCTGTCGCTAGATTTTCCCGGCTATGCGATCGGCGGACTGAGTGTGGGCGAGGACATCGAACTCATGTACCAGACGCTTCGCTGGACTGCGCCAATGCTTCCAGCCGGCCGGCCGAAATATTTGATGGGCGTGGGTCAGCCGCAAGATCTCATCGAAGCGGTCTCGTGCGGCATCGACCTGTTCGATTGCGTCTTGCCAACGCGGAACGGCCGTAACGCAACTGCTTTTACCGACGATGGGCCGGTTCGATTGCGAAATCGTCAATATCAATGTGACGCCCGGCCGTTGGACCAAGAATGTGAGTGCCCGGTTTGTCGTCGTTTCAGTCGCGCCTATTTGCGGCACCTATTCGTTGCCAACGAGATGCTGGGTCCAATCTTGGTCTCATGGCATAACATCGCATACTATCAGAGGCTAATGAGCGATCTGCGACGCGCGATTCGCGAACACCGTGTTGAAGAGTTTCGTTCGGTTCACCTTGTCCGGTGGGGTTTATCCGTCTAAGATGCTCGCTGTTTTTCCAGACGTTTTACAAGTTTTCGGCGATTGCACGGAAAATTACCTTTAGCGTAACACTTTAGTCGTCTGGCAAAACAGCCATAGGATGGCCTACTTTACTTGGCTGAAGCGTTACCATTTAACATTATTTTGAGTAGATAGCATGATCGAATGGCTTAATGTGTTTTGCGTGTTGGCAGCCGATAATCCATCAGGCTCGCCCTTAGGGGCACTGTTGTTCCCGATGATCGCAATTTTCGTTTTGTGGTACTTTTTGATCTTGCGCCCACAGAGTCGGGATCGACGCAAACGTGAAGAAATGCTGAAAGTCTTAAAGAAAAACGACCGCATCATCACCGTCGGTGGGATTGTCGGCACGGTCGCGAACATTTCGGCGGACGGAAAGGAAGTCACGGTCAAGGTCGACGACAACACGCGTATCAAGTTTCTTCGCAGCAGTATTCAAACGGTGGGAAGCGAGGATTCGGAGAAAAAAACTTTAAAGGCGTCATGATCGCTATCAGCGATCGGCCTTCAGCAGCGCATAGTCAAGTCTTTTGCGAGATTTCAAAGCAAAAGTATATCGCGTTTTTCTTGCACGATAGGATGCGTAACCAATGATCGACTTGTTGTCCGATTTAGTGGTCCTTGCCGCTACGAAGCCTGAGGTGACAACCAAAGCGTCGGATACTTCCGGATGGCTGATGTTCTTCATCGTTGTCGCCATCTTCGTTGTGCCGATGGCGTTGGGATCATTTTTAGGCAAAACGCTAAAGCTGAAGGACCTAGGTTTCAAAATTGGCGCCCTTCTGCTGACCGTTGTCTTAGGCCTGGCTCCATTTGTGTACCAGGTGGCCATCGGAAACCATTGGATGGATGCCGTCAAGTTGGGAATCGATTTGGCCGGGGGCACGAACCTGGTGTTCCAGGTTGATGTCGAGGCGGCGAAGAAGGCCGGCAAGGATGTGAGCGCATCAATGGAACAAATGGTCGGAGCAATCCGGAGACGAATCAATCCAGGCGGTCTGGAAGAGGTGACTGTCCGCAAGGTCGGCGCGGACCGAATTGAAGTCATTACTCCCGGTGCAGATGCACACGTCGTTGCAGAAATGAAGAGGAGAATGACTCGGCTAGGCAGCTTGGAGTTCGAAATTCTGGCGAACGAGCGCGACCATGGCAGGACTGGAATCAGAAATCGCGGTTTGATCGACAACGCGAACACACTTCCGCTAACGGAAAGGACCTTCGTCGAAGGGACACGAGTCATCGCAATGTGGCGTGATATTTCCGAAAAAGAGGAAATTGACACTCACGGCGAAATCGCGCTGCGGACAAGCAAGGACAACGACGGCAAAGATGTCGAACAGGTGCTTGTCATGGTGACGCCCGAACGCCATCGAGTAACTGGTAAGTTCCTGGTCCGAGCCTATCAGACAGTCGATCAGGACGGATCGCTCGCAGTCGGGTTCACCTTCAATCAGCAAGGAGCCTTTAAGTTCCAGACGATGACCAGCCGCAACAGACCGTTAACCGACGGGTTCCAGCGCCGTCTGGCCATTTTGCTCGACAACAAAGTGCAATCGGCCCCGAACTTACGCGAAACGATCAGCAGCAGCGGCATTGTCAGCGGCAACTTCACACAAACAGAAATCAGCGAGTTAATCGACGTATTAAACGCGGGCGCATTGGAGATACCGATTAAACACGAACCGATAAGCGAGTTCACGATCAGCCCGTTGTTGGGAGCAGACATTCAACAAAAGGGTAAATTGGCGATCGGACTGGCGTCGGTGATGATTTTGATCTTTATGATCAGCTATTACCGGTTCGCGGGACTGATTGCCAACTTGTGCCTGGTTTTAAACTTGATCCTTGTGATGGGAACAATGGCGTTGGTCCAAGGCACCTTTACGCTGCCCGGATTGGCTGGATTGGTGCTTACCATTGGTATGGCCGTCGACGCTAACGTATTGATTTTCGAACGGATCCGTGAGGAACTGAATCGCGGCTCTAACCTGCGCATGGCAATTCAAAACGGATTCTCGCGTGCGTTTACCACCATCGTCGACGCAAACGTAACAACTTTGATCGTAGCAGTGGTGCTGTACATGATCGGCACCGATCAAGTCCGAGGTTTCGCAGTAACGCTATTCATCGGGATTGTGATGAGTATGTTTTCGGCCTTGTATGGCGGCCGGTTGATGTTCGACATCTTGGAACGCAAACGGTGGTTGCGTAATCTGAAAATGATGAGCATCGTCAGATCGCCCCGTTTCGATTTTATTGGAAAAAAGATACCTGCTGCCATTTTCTCGTTGGTGTTGATTGTCGCCGGGATGGCCAGCTTGGCATCGCGCGGCAGTGAGAACCTAGATATCGACTTTCGGGGTGGAGCGATGGTGACATTCGAATTCGTCCAGCCACAAAATCTAGAAGCTGTTCGGACCGATCTGGAAGCGCAATTTGGATCAAATATCACCCTCGAACGATTGACGCTCAGTGATGAAGACCAGGCATCCGATGTTGGCCGAAGGTATCGGCTGCGCACGACCGATACGAGACTTTCTCGTGTCCGCAAGTCGGTAGCCGAAGCACTGAAACAGCGCCCTTTGCGCCGTATCACGATGACAATCGGAGAATTTTCGAAGGTTGCTAAGGCGTCCGAATTGTCGAACAAGTCTGATGAATTAGAGGAGGAAAATACAAACCGCACTCCAGAGAACAAAGTCGAGACCGTGGCCGCACCAACGCAAAGCGCGTTCGGAGGCGGACACCAAGTCGATCTGATCTTCAGCGATGAAATCACTGAATCCACCGCTGCGGATGGCTTGGTTGCCGCGGTGGCAACACTGAAGCTGGAATATCCCGATCCGAATTCATTATTTCGATTCACTGGAACGAAAGGCAGCGGGCTAAAAGCCGGCACCAATGACGTCAAGAAGTTTTCCGAAATGCAATTGCAAGCAAGGTCAGCAGTCAACACAGCCGATCTGAAACGAGCGTTGAACCGGATGCAGACAGAATTAGCGGAAACGCCGCTGTTCGAAGAGGTCAATCAATTCGAGACGCAGGTCGGAATGGAAATGCAGCAGTACGCGATCATGGCGATGTTGATTAGCCTCATTGCCATTGTGGCCTACATTTGGTTCCGCTTCCAACGGATTAACTTTGGTCTGGCTGCTGTCGCGGCGTTGGTGCACGATGTGTTGGTCGTAGTGGGAATGGTCGCATTGGCTTCATTGGTCAGCGGCACCGCCTTCGGTAACGCACTGCTGCTATCCGACTTCAGAATCAATCTACCGATGATTGCGGCATTTCTGACGATCGTTGGTTACTCATTAAACGACACGATCGTCGTCTTTGATCGCATTCGCGAAGTTCGGGGAAAGAATCCGGCGCTGACCAGTGATATGGTCAACTCCAGCCTGAATCAAACGTTGGCGCGCACGTTGCTGACTTCGATCACGACTTTTCTTGTGGTCTCTATCTTGTACGGGTTCGGTGGTGAGGGCATCCACGGCTTCGCGTTTTGCTTGGTGCTAGGAGTGCTGGTCGGAACTTATAGTTCGATATACGTAGCCAGCCCCGTGCTATTATGGCTAATGAATCGTCCCGGAACCGACACAGCACGGACCAGATCATCCGCAAAAGCGGCGATAACAAGTTGATTCAGCGAACGTGGTCGCTGAAACCGCTCCAATTCAGTGAGACTGGTGCCAGACGCATCACGGCCGAGCTTGTCCCGGTTAGTGGAACACCAATCAAGCCAGCAGTCGAAAGTGGGTGGCGATTCTCTTGACACAAATCGGAAAAAGACCCAGCACGATGAACGCGACGATCAATTCAGGTGTCAAGATGCCGTGGATTCCGTGCTCGGCAAGTTGTCTCAGACTAGGGAACCGAGATCCCGCATACACATAAACACACGTGCCGGCCAGCATGCCGATCTGGCTGACCCACCAGAACGTCCAAACGCGAATCGACGTCAACCCCATCACAACGTTGATCACGAAAAACGGTGCTGCGGGGAATAGCCGCAGTGTAAACAGGTAGTAAGCACCTTCGCGTTCAAGTGCCGCGTCGAAACTTGTTAACCGATCGCCGAACTTCTGCTGAATCGCGTCTCGCAGAAAATATCGGCTTAGCAGAAAGGCCAACGTAGCACCGCCTGTCGATGCCAAGCTGACGAGAATTAGTCCGCGCCAAAAACTGAAGAACCAACCGACAACCAGACTCATTGCGGTAGCTCCGGGAATGGACAGGGCAGTCACCGCCACGTAAATCAAAAACGCAGCGATACAGACTCGAAGCGGACGCTCCTGGTAATACTGTTGCAACTCCGCTTCATGCTGGATTAGGTTTTCGAGTGTGAGGACATCGCCGAATTTTCGCGATGCGACGAAAACAACGGTGACGGTTACCAGGAACACGACAAGCTTGCGCAGTCCGGTTGATCTCGATGAAGCAACTCGCTGAAAGCCTTGTGTTGTGATGTCCGGCTGGAGCCCATCAGAATCGGATGTATCGTTCATCAAGCATGCTTCTCGCGACCAAGTTCAATATTCTTGCCAATCCGGCTATCTCAATGTCGTAAGTTAATGGACCGTCACTCGTGCCAGTAAACTGCTTCGAATTGGCGAGCGGATCACGACTTGGCCGTAACAGCCCGAGTCGCCGTGACCTAAATCGTCAGCCGGAACAAAAAGAAGGTTTGGCTTGCGCGGTGCTGCCGTTTGCACGTTACTGGACAATGGCCAAATGCAGCGCACAAATAAAGCGACCGAGCCACCAAGCATTCGTGCGACATGATGACGATTCATGCAGTCCGACTCCAGAAGTTCCTTCTGACATATCATCGCCGCAATAACTGCACACTTTAACGCACCAAGCCCCGTTGGAAAATAAAAAACGGGTTGTTTGACCGGCATTGACCGGATTTCGTGCAACCAATAAACTTCGAATTAAAGCGAACTTACGTCATATCAATTGTTTCCGGTCCGCTTGGGTTGCGTGGCTAATCCATTGGGCAAATGGACGATTCGCCGGCCACTAAGGCTGTGAAACTGACATTTCGACAGCCTGTGCAGAGATTAGGTCCATGGAATTCCTTGAGAAACTCGGCGATTGGCTGAATGCGCTGACGGCTTGGATCGAACGTTTCATCACAACAATGTTCGGCTCGTCCAATGAACGTCACATTCGCAAACTCGGGTTTATGCGTGACAAGCAAGGGAATGCTACGATTGTTCCCAATTCGATGCTGGATCGCATCAACGGACTCGAGCCCCAAATGGAGACGTTGTCGGACGAAGAACTGAAGCAGTCGACGGAAAAGTTTCGGAGACACCTATCCGACGGCCAGACACTGGACGATCTACTGCCTGAAGCCTTTGCCGCCGTGCGCGAATCAAGTCGCCGCTACCTGAAAATGCGGCACTACGACGTACAGATGATCGGCGGGTACTTTCTGCATTGCGGCATTATTGCTGAAATGGTTACCGGCGAAGGAAAGACGCTGGTTGCCACGTTGCCCGCCTTCTTGAACGCATTGGCCGGAAAAGTTCACGTCGTGACCGTCAACGACTATCTGGCCCGCCGCGATATGGAGTGGATGGGTCCGGTGTACATGGGACTGGGACTGACGGTTGGAGCGATCCAGTCACAGATGGACCCATACGAGCGGCAAAAAGCATACGCCTGCGACATCGTTTACGGGACCAATAACGAATTCGGCTTCGACTACCTGCGCGATAACATGAAGCCGACCAAAAAACTGCAAGTCCAGGGCTCGCTGAAATTCGCGATCGTGGACGAGATCGACAACATCCTGATCGACGAGGCCAGGACGCCGCTAATCATTTCTGGCCCGGCCCAGGACGACGTCAGCAAGTACTCGAAAGCAAACCGGGTTGCACTACAGTTAAAAAGGGAAGTGCACTTCGAGGTCAAGGAGAAAGAACACACCTGCCACATGACCGACGATGGGATCCGAGCAGCCGAGGAAATTGCCGGTGTAGAAAGCTTTTACACTACCGGCAATATGGAATGGCCGCACCTGATCGACAACTCCCTGAAGGCCCACTACCTTTACAAATGCGACGTGCACTATGTTGTTGAGAGCAATGGCGAGGTAGTGATCGTCGACGAATTCACCGGCCGCAAGATGCCCGGCCGACAATGGAGCGATGGGTTGCACCAAGCCGTAGAAGCCAAAGAGGGCGTTACGATCAAGGAAGAATCTCAAACGCTGGCCACAATCACGCTGCAGAATTATTTCAAGCTGTTCAAGAAGCTGGCCGGTATGACTGGAACAGCCATGACCGAGGCCGAAGAGTTCTGGAAAATCTACAAACTGGACGTAATTTCCGTCCCCACTAACCGGCCGTTGTATCGCGTGAACCATCCGGACATCATTTTTCGCACCGAGCAAGAAAAATGGGATGCTGTCTCCGAAGAAATTCGCAACGTGCACAAGACCGGGCGCCCGATACTCGTCGGTACGGTCTCGATCGAAAAATCCGAACTGCTATCCGGGAAACTGGACAAATATGGCATTCAGCACAATGTGCTGAATGCCAAACACCACGAGCGCGAAGCGGAAATCATCGCACAGACCGGACGTCAAGATGCCGTCACTATCTCGACGAACATGGCCGGCCGCGGAACGGACATAATTCTGGGCGGCAATCCAGAACACATGGCTTGGGATGAGTTGAGCCAGACATACGAATCTCGTCTGGATGTTCCAAAATCCGAATGGGACGAAAAGACGCAAACCGTCGCCGAACGTGAAGGCATGGTAACCGAAGGCCGTGAAGTGGCCGAGTTGGGAGGGCTTCATGTCATTGGCACCGAGCGTCACGACGCACGGCGCATCGACCTGCAGTTGCGAGGCCGCAGCGGACGCCAGGGAGATCCCGGATCGAGCCGATTCTTCCTGTCCTTGGAAGACGACCTGATGCGTATCTTTGCCGGCGAATGGGTCAAAACCATCCTGACAAAGCTGGGTATGCAGGAAGGCGAAGCCATCGAGAGCCCCATGGTTAGCCGCCAAATCCAAAAGGCCCAAAAACGTGTCGAAGAACGGCACTACGAAACCCGCAAACATTTGCTCGAATATGACGAAGTCATGGATGAGCAGCGACAACGCGTCTATTCGTATCGGCAACGAATCCTGGATGACATCAATTGTCAAGATCTGATCCTTGACATGACCGATGGACAAACTGACCGCTGGACGCGGCATTTCCTAAGCCCCGACCATCGCTGGGAAACCATCGTCGAGTGGTGTGCTCAAACACTCCACATCGAAACGGATGTCAGCAATGTTCGCAACATGGAAAAAGACCAACTGGTCCAATTCCTGAAGGACGAAGCCGAACGGCAGGCCGAAGACTTGATCGAAGAACAGATCGTAGAGAACCTACCGGAAGAGGCTGAAGACAAGAGTGAATGGAATTGGCAAGCGCTGTCGAAGTGGGCCAACACGCATTGGGGGCTGAACACGAGCTCCAGTGAGCTAAAGAAAACCGGCCGCGACGGATTGTTCGAATACCTGTTTAACCGTTCTTGTGAATCAGTTGCTCGGTACGACTTTTCACTGTTGGACATGTTTCTCGATGACGGCTGGGGTCGGGAGTCGTTATGTGCTTGGATTCATCAGCAATTTGGTTTGGACGCCTCGGCCGAAGAATTCTCTGAGCGCAACATCGAAGAGTCAAACGATCTGATTCGTCAAAAGATCAACACGGCATATCGAGCAAAGGAAATCACATTTCCAGTTGCGGTCGGAATGACCAATTTCCTGACCGACCGTCGTGGACATGGAGCGCGGCACGACCGCGACGGCTTGATTCGCTGGGCCAATAGCCGCTTCAACACGAATTGCAGTGTTGACGACATTAAGAACAAAACTGTGCGCGAAATCGAGGAGCTGCTGAATCAGCACAGTCAGCGCTACTTCGATACCAGTGGTGATTTCACCTCAACAGTCGACGCGTTTTTGGATCGAGCGTACGGCAGTGAGAACGGCGAAGATTTTGAGTCGGATCACGATGAAAAGGCCAATGTCTTGGCTCAGTTGACCAAATGGGTGAACCAAGAATTTGAGGCCCTCCTGCAAACCAACGATTTAGAATCGCTGACGCGCGAAGATGCGCGGCAAAAGGTGCTGCAGCAGTATGACGAGCAGTATCGCCCAGAACTGTGTCAGGCGGAAAGGTCCTTGATCCTTGAGATCCTAGACACGGCCTGGAAGGACCACCTCTACTACATGGATCACCTGCGTGCCGGAATCGGGCTCGTTGGTTACGCTCAGAAAGATCCCAAGGTTGAATACAAACGGGAAGGCATGAAAGCCTTCGACGAAATGTGGTTGCGTGTGGGACAGCAAGTCACGTCGGCCATCTTTCGACTGGAAAAGCAAAGTCCAGAATTCGTCGGCTCTCTGTGGAAGATCACGGGGACAGTCCATGAAGATGCCGGAATGGCTGCGGCAATGTACTCTGAAGAAACAGGTGGTCTGGAACCCGGCCAAACTCCGCAAGTGATCGAGCCAATTCGCAATCGCAGCCCAAAAGTCCGTCGAAATGATCCCTGCCCATGCGGGAGTGGAAAGAAATACAAGAAGTGTTGTGGTGCAAGTGCATGAGTCGCCGCGTCAAATCTAGAAGTGCGACAGCGATGACAAAAAGGCGAATGGATGCCCTGGATTCTTAACGCAGCATATTTGTTTCTGCTGCTTGCCGTCTCCCCGATGTTGCTATACCGAAGACTGGTTTATGGCAAGTATCGTGACGGATTGGCGCAAAAACTATTGGGGCAATTGCCCTCGCGCGATTCAAGCCGGCCTTGCCTTTGGTTGCACGCGGTCAGTGTCGGCGAGGTGCTGCAACTGCGATCCGTACTAAGCGAGTTGCAGACGCAGTTACCCGGCTGGGAATTCGTGATTTCAACGACCACCAGTACGGGCCATGCAGTAGCCGAAAAACAATTCTCAGGTCATAGAGTCTGCTATTTTCCACTTGATTTTTCTTGGTCGGTCCGACGCGCGCTCACACGGACTCGACCGTCGGCTGTCGTGCTAGTTGAATTGGAACTGTGGCCAAACTTCATCCTGGCTGTGGCTCAAGCAGGCATCCCCTTGATGCTCATTAACGGGCGTATCAGCCAGCACAGTTATTGTGGCTACCGACTTCTACGACCGTTGATCAAGCGGTTGTTAGAGCGTTTTGCACGTTTGGCCGTCCAGACTCAGACATATGCGGACCGATTCGTTGATCTCGGGGCATCGGCGGACTGCATCCAAGTCACAGGATCGATCAAATTTGATCGCGTCGAAAAATTTCGTCAGAACGAAAAAACGCAGGAACTGCGACATGCCTTCGGATTGCAAGATGATGAGAAAATCTTCATCGCCGGTAGCACACAGGCGCCAGAAGAACAATACGCGCTTCAGACGTGGCTGACCTTAGTGGACGCTCACCCGGATCTGAGGTTGATTCTGGTACCACGACACCAAGAACGCTTCGAAGAAGTCGCTCGGCTCGTCACAGGCCGAGGATTGCCGTTGGTTCGCCGCAGCCAAATGATCCGAGTCGATCACGGACCCAACATCGACTTTAGTAACAAGGATTCGTCATCCGGCCCGAATTCAATTGACGAGACTCTTAGAGATCGTAGCCAAGAACCTCCACCCGTTTTACTGCTCGACACGTTGGGGGAACTGTCCGTCTGTTGGGGATTGGCGGACATCGCCTTTGTCGGCGGTAGTCTGACCAACCGCGGCGGTCAGAATATGATCGAGCCTGCTGCATACGGAGCGACCGTGCTATTCGGCCCCAACACCAAAAATTTCCGTGACGTCGTCGAATCGCTTTTAGAACAGAACGCGGCCCAAGTGGTAAGCAATGCGGCCGACCTGACTTGCAAAGTGCAGTATTACCTGGATCATCCTTTGACGGCCCGGGAACAGGGACGCACAGCACAACGAATCGTTCTGTCACAACAGGGAGCGACTGCAAAGACCGTCGCGATGATCATGTCAATGCTGCATGCTGAACAGGACTTGAAAGAAACTAAAAAACAGGTTGCATGAAGCCGCTCCCTACATCTCTTGCCGCTTCGGTTCCAGGGTTGTGAGTTTTTTGGCTCGACCTTAGAATTCCACGACTGTTTCTGTTGGAACATTTCGAGTAGCATCATTGTTTTCAATGTCCCCGATGACTTTCATTCTCTAGGATACCCGCAATGGCCAATTATTTCTTTACTAGCGAGTCGGTGAGCATGGGACATCCGGACAAAGTCTGTGACCAGATTTCCGATGGAATCCTGGATGCCACGCTCGCCAAAGACCCCAAATCGCGAGTGGCCTGCGAAACGCTGTGCACGACCGACCTAGTCGTTCTGGCCGGAGAGATTACGTCTCAGGCCAAGGTGGACTACGTTGACGTCGTCCGCAACGTTGTACGACAGATTGGATACACGAACGACGATGTTGGCTTCAATGCCGATACGTGCCAGGTTCTTGTTGCTTTACACAGTCAAAGCGGCGACATCGCTCAGGGTGTCGATCGAGACGGTGCGGGTGACCAGGGCTTGATGTTCGGTTTTGCCTGTAACCAAACGAAAGAGTTTATGCCAGTGCCCATCGCTCTAGCGCACCGGATCATCAACCGATTGGCGGAAGTCCGACAAAATGGCGAGGTCGACTGGCTGCGGCCGGACAGCAAGAGTCAGGTCACCGTAAAGTACGATGGCGTGACTCCCCTCGAGGTTTCCACCGTCGTTGTCTCGACGCAACACTCTGACAAAGTTAGCCAGCAAGACATTGCTGACTATGTGATCCCTGAAATTATCCAAAAGACGATTCCCGATCAGCTCCTATCGGATGCGACAAAATACCACGTCAATCCAACGGGCCGGTTTGTCGTTGGAGGGCCTCATGGCGACTCGGGCTTGACGGGGCGCAAGATCATTGTAGATACGTACGGCGGTTGGAGTCGCCATGGCGGGGGTGCCTTCAGTGGAAAAGATCCCACCAAGGTCGATAGGTCCGCCGCGTACATGGCTCGGTACATTGCGAAGAATGTGGTCGCCAGCGGACTGGCGGCTGAATGCGAAGTTCAACTCGCGTACGCCATTGGGGTGGCCGACCCGGTCAGTGTTCATGTCGAAACGAAAGGGACGAACGAGATTTCCGAAGACCGGATCGCCGAATTAGTGCGTGAAGCGTTTCCTTTGACCCCGGCAGGAATCATCGAGAGCCTACAGCTTCGACGCCCTATCTTCCAAAAGACGGCCTGCGGTGGTCACTTCGGTCGCACCGATGCCGACTTCACCTGGGAGGCCATAGACAAAGCGCCCGGTCTTCGAAAAGCTGCCGGATTATGAACACGTGTTGCATGAAACTTATGCAGTCGCACGAGAATAATATTTCGTTTGGCATCCCGTTGAAACATGAATCGCAAGTTTTAAAGTTGCACTTTACACTTCAATTTTCTGGTACGTTGTTTCTCCACCATTGCCTTAGGCGATGGTAACGCCGCTAGGCGAAAATAACAGACTCAATGGAATGAGTCCCATGATTCGAGATGTGACCAATTCTTCGGGCAGGCAGGATTGGCGCCTAGCCTCGGCGACAGCTATCTGGACCAGTTTGATTGTCATCACGGTCGTCGTACTTTCGCGCAAAGTGGCAGGCGCATTCCAAGACCAACTTCCGACGAATGTTGCTTGTTTGATTACGTTG
This sequence comes from Planctomycetota bacterium, assembly GCA_963582345.1. Classification (GTDB taxonomy): domain Bacteria; phylum Planctomycetota; class Planctomycetia; order Planctomycetales; family Planctomycetaceae; genus CAUZSN01. The sequence continues at coordinate 37,827 of CAUZSN010000002.1, read as the reverse complement.
CTGGCCACTGTACTAAGCTTGACGGCTAGCACTCTATTTCAAATTCAATCTCAAGAACGAGCCAAAACGACCCGTATCGTCACTGGAATCGTGACGCTCGTCCCTCCGATGACGCTTGGTGTCACGTTGCTTCCCAGCAACTCAATTCTCGCGGTGACCTTTCTGGCAATCCTGTTTCTGTTAGCAAGCGTAGTGCTGATTCTTGTGGGAGAGAAGTGCATTGTATGTGCTAAATCACAGCTGGAAAGTACAGAACCTTTTCGGGAACAGTTTGATAAAATGGATAAGATTGAAGAACTCGTTAGTATCAATTCACGGATGGCAGACTCGTCACTTCAGCTATCGCAATGGATGACCCGCATGTTGACTGACGACGGGCGTGACCACATCGAAGGGTCTGTCAAAATCCATTTCTCCAGAAGCCAGAAGCAGGGGGCGGTGCACTTGACGTTTAATCCTCCGTTCACGGAAACTCCAGAACTGACCTGCGAGGTGTTGAACCACTGCCCGGCACGTCTCGTAGTTTCTGTCATCCACACATATGGTGCTCGGATCGACGTACGACGAACATCGAATAGCTCGACCGCTGAGATGGCAGATGTTGGCTATCACGCAGCTGCAAACTCGACAAGCGCTACGCGGAAGTCGGACGACGCGTGATATCCGAACGAATTTCGATCGCGACAGGCGCCCATAGCCCACCGGGTGCGCCATCAGCTCGGTCGACATCAAAGTCCAGCTCCACGACTAACTGGTTGCTTGCCTGAAGCAGATTGGTCACTTCAAAACCAATCGGACGGTCTGAATCCGACATTGTTCCCAATATGTGGTCGTTGACCGCGACGCGCGCTGAACCGCCGACACCGTCGAACACAATAAAAACTCGCTCTTCCGATTCCAGATTCGTGGGCTGGCCAAAGCGGCGGAAAAACCGGACTGTACCAGAGGTACTGCCGAAAATGGACTGCCAACTAGCCGGCATTATGACCTTGCCTTCGCCAACATCGAGACACTTGACCACATTCGATACGCTCAACGAAGTAACCCATTCGTACTGCCAGGGGCCTTTCAAGTGCATTCTGTGATGAGGCATGACGTTCAGTTTACCGGTTCAACAACCGTCGGATGAGCGGTGAATAGTCATCATAAGGAGCCTCGCACGGTGGCTTCGGGGCATATCGGTACACGGACTGACTGGCCTTGTGGGTCAACGCGATGATGGTCGACGAGACAGTCCCCCATGCTTGGCCTTGAGGATCCTCGCCGTGGAGACAGATGGCCGCGTCATCTTCGTTACCATGCAAACAACAGACTTTGCTGCCGGCATCAATCCAGTCATTCAGACTGTCGACACCATTGGTTTTCTCCAGTTCTGTTCGGACACGTCGAATTCTTACATCATTGTTGTCATTTAGGTTGCCATTGGTTACTGCGTGAATCCCAGCAGGCAGATCGACCACCTTCACATCGTCACTCGCTTCGATCAAAGCGGAAAATTCCCGAGATAGGACCGCAACGTTGCAACCGTCGAATTCTGTTTCTCGAAGTTGCGCCTGCGCTTCGTCCAGCGCGGCCTGAGGCCGCGCAAACCCGAGCAAGTCACGGCAAAGCAGCCCGCGTGATTTAGGTTCAGACGACACAACACTTTTCGGCCGGTTCGTCACTGCAACAACTAGGCCATGCTCGTTGATGCCTAACCAGGTTCCGCCAGCTTTCAGATCAATTCCGCCCAGCCATGCCATGCGGTCATTTTGACAGTGAACGATTCGCGGCGGCGCCGAAGGACGCGACAGCAGCTCGTCCCGATTGACCCAGAATAATAGCGGGCATTCTGGAATGATGCGATAAACTATTGATAACAGACACATCGGCTATTTTCCCAACCAGAATGAGCAAGTAAATCGACTATTCGGAGGAAGATCAAAATCGTCACAAAGATCGCTAGTTTCTTAAGTTCGAACTAGTTATACTTCGGCTTCCATTTACAAGTGATAGGTGTACTGCGTGCGATTTAGGCGTATTCTGACACCTCTCCGGATGAGCCGCAGTGCTTGCGATCTACGAAGTATAGTCGTAGTTACAAAATCCCGTCGTTCATGGCTCACAATCACATCGACCCCGACTGCCCAGCATACAGGATTGTCGCTTGATGCATCAGAGGTCCCTTCACATTGAACCCAGTAGAATTGAGTCTGCCGAAACGGATCCACAATCGCTATCGTCAGCTGGAGTCGCAAAAAAACAACTGGATAATCGCAAGAGTGCAATTGCTCCGTCCGGCGGGCGGAGCAATTCGCTTTTGGGCGTACAGATCGTGGCCTGCGGTTCATACGTTCCGGAAGTTGTCGTTACGAATCAGGACTTGCGGAAAACACGCGGCTTTGACCCCGATTGGATTGAACAGCGAACGGGGATACGCGCTCGACGATACGCACTGCCAGAACAGGCGACGAGCGATTTGTGTACCGAAGCGGCCAAGAAGGCAATCCGAGCAGCTCGCGTCGATCCACAGGACATCGACTTGGTGTTAGTGGGAACATTCACTCCGGATCAAAAGTGCCCATCGACGGCCTGCCTGGTTCAAGATCAACTAGGACTTGACGCTCCTGCGGTCGATTTGAACGCAGCGTGTTCCGGTTTCATGTACGCGTTGGTGACTGGGTCGCAATTCGTCGCAACTGGAAACAGCAAACTGGCACTTGTGATCGGCGGCGACTGTAACAGCCGGATTGTCGATCCAAACGATCAACGCATCGCACCTTTATTCGGTGACGGAGCCGGGGCGGTGTTGTTGGCCCGTGGTGAGTCGCACCAAGGTCTGATTTGCTACCAAATGGGTTCGGACGGCAGTGGCGGACCGTTACTGGAGTGCCCCAGCGGAGGAACGCGGCGTCCCCTAACTCCCGAGGACCTCGAGGCCGGCCTGCACTTCCTGAAAATGGACGGCCGCAACGTCTTCAAATGGGCCGTGCGGGCTTTGACTGACACAATCGAATTGATGCTTGACAAGACGGGCATGAGCGTGCACGACGTGGCACTGTACGTCATCCACCAAGCAAACATCCGCATCATTGATAACGCAGTCGAGCAACTGGGCATTCCCGCTGAAAAGGTGATCAATAACCTGGATAAGTACGGCAACACTTCAGGCGGCTCGATCCCAATCATCCTGGACGAAGCGTTCCAAGCCGGACGCATCAACCGCGGCGACACAATCCTCATGTGTGGCTTCGGTGCCGGACTAACTTGGGGCACCGCTCTCTTTCGCTGGTAGGATGGGAACGAGGGTCCGCAATCGAAGGCTGACTGCCCAGGGCCAAGGCTTCGTCTTGTGTTCAAGAGCTGTTGTTTTATCGACTTGCTCATCAGAAGTCGCTCAGCGGCTACTCTGTGCTTGGAGAATCCGACGTTACCGCAGCTTCGTCAGTGGACTGATCCGATTCCGCGACACCAACCAGTGGCAGCAGCTCGTTCCGTTGCTCGTCTTCCGTAATGTATACCTGGTCGAATTCAGTGCCGTCATCACTGCGTCGAAGCAAGAAATACATAATGGTGAAGGCGGACCAGAAATAGGAATATATAAAACCGACCAAGACCAGCCCAACAAGGCGCATCCAGGCACCGACCGCAACCGAACCCAAAAAATATTCTTCGTCGGTACCTCCACCCAACACATCTATTCCAAATAGTCCGGCCGATGCCTGAAATAAGGCAACGGCGTTATTCAGACCCATACCAGACGCAACGCTCCAACCACCCAAATAGACGAGAAGCCAAGTGACTAACCAAGCAAAGAAGATGACGACCGAACCGAACGCCATGGCGACAATGACCATCCACAAATAGTGCCACGGTCGACCATAGACATAACAGTACGCGCGGCTCAGCCCATCAAACCCGTCACTCGCTTCCGCACTGATCGTGGCATACATCAGCGGCCAACCGGCCGCAACGCCGACCAACATCAGCGCCATAAACAATCCGCAGAAGAGCGGAACAATCCAAAACAATCCGATCAGCACTTCGCCTATTGCGGGTATGCGTCCAATCCATCCTCCGAGGACGCACAACAGCCAAAAGAAGCCGATGCCAGCAATTGGCAAAAGAGGAGCCAAGAGATACGACAGAAACCTCTGGACAGAAAACTTCAATGCGGCCAATAGGCCCACTTTTTCATCGCGAGCAAACTGTACTGCCACCATTCGCGTAATCGCTCCGCCGAAGACTGCCCAAACGCACAAGATCCACAACAGTTGAGTCCAGGCATAGGCGACATCCGCCCACGTCTTCGTTCCTTCTGTGTTCGATTCACTCACCGTTTGTAATAGCACCACGCCAGGATTAATCAGTGCCATGACGGGGCTCAAGACCACTCGCCAATTTGTTGAGACGACGACAAGAGTTCTGAAGGGATCATTGACTCGCACTTCCCGAATCGGTTGGTGAGAAACGTGATTCGACTCGACGTAGCCCAAGTCCCTTTCCCAAGGCCAAAGTTGTGCGTCTGCCTGATCTGGTGCAAACGGCAAGTTCGCGAACATCCAATTTCCCCCCGAAATCGCGATCAGCGCAAACGCGGCCAACAGGACCTTCTGAGGGTCAATGGCAATTCCAAAGGATCGAAATAAATTGATCCAGGGAAACACTCGCCGAAAATTGACCGAATCAATGTTGACCAGGTTACCTGCCATCATTTCCTCCAGCGACTACAACTGGCTTAGAGTGGGTTGTGACTTCTAATGCTATCAAGTTTTCCACATTATAGCTGTATGGCTAGAGCAAGTTCCATTGTGTCACCAAGTATGGTTCTCGGCTGGTAGCGTCCGCTGATTATTCCGATCAACACAGATACTCCATTCTGCGATGATTCCGTACAATCGCATGTCGAACTCGTTCGAGAATCAAACGTTTCATGAACTCTGTGCGTATCTGCGTGATCTGTGATCTGACTTTACTTTGGGTGTGAAAAAGAGTTTCAACTTAGACAAAGAGTTGTGCCATGACCCTATTCAATGAATTAGCCGCATCACGTAAGGAATGGATCGAGCACGTGCTGAAGCCGTGGTGTCAGAAAGCCTGTCTGAGTGATCTGAAGAAAGCCGAGGCGGAATGGAACGACCTTGCGGGCCGAGTTGATCCGGATGCGACACTGTGGACGTGGGCGTGGAGTCGGTTTCCGGCACTTGTTTGCGACGGTCTAAGCGGCGTCAACGAAACGGACGAAGTTTGTGTGACGTTAAACGATGGCCGAAACGTGATCGGATTTCCTGACGCGAAAGTCACCAAGGCCGGCAAGTTGGTATTGTTGCTTTCGTCGCATGTGGAATCCAAGCTTTGCGAGCCAATTTCTATCGACGAAATCATGTCTGTGGCGAAGTCACAATAGATCCTTCTATCGCAAACGACTCGGGCACAACTACGGTCTTTACTTGGCGAACAAAATATCAATAGCCGATCCAATAGGAATGGTCGGCCACAGCTTGCCAACCGGATCGACACGCACTTCGACGACAGCCTCACCTGCAACCGATGTTCCGATATGGCGGGAATCCGACGACGTCTGTGGCGGTACGCTCTGGACACAGCCCCGACGATGTTTGCTGCCCGGAAACATCAACTGCACGTCATCACCCGCTTCAAATCGTGTTATCAAGCGACTGGGAACCAAGACGACCAGATACGGCCGATCCCGATCGAGCAGCTCGACGATCGGTTCGCCAACTGTGATACGATCGCCGACCTTCTTGCGAAATACGCCAATTGTGCCATAGGCTGGTGTGTACAATGTCGACGTCTGCTTGCGCTGTTGCAATTGATTCAAGATGTCTTTCGATTGGGCCAGACACGTCTCCGAAACGTCGATCCCGACGGCACGGCGCACAGTCTGCGGTAGGTTGGTCTTGAGTTCTTGGAGTTCCTGCAGTCGCCGTTCGCACATTTCCATCTGTGCCGCGTTGACTTCCGCAGCGTTTTGAGCAGCTTCTTGTCGTAGGATCGCGTTGATCTGTGCCTCGTCACCGGTCATTCCGCTTTGATAGACTACCGATTTAAAGTTGTTTTTCGGCAACTCGTTGCGAAGTGCAGCATCAAAATCGTTGACAAAATCCTGCCACGCTACTGCCTCAAGCCGGTGTGTGTACTGTTCTTTCAGCAACTTGGCTGAGTGCAACCGAGTCTTAAATTCTTCCGCTTCCAATTCCTTCATCCGCCAACGCAAGTCAACCTGAGCCTTGGCCCGCAGGCGCTCCAACTCCGCCGTCAACGTTTCGACTTTGCACTGTGTCTGCGTTAGCTCCTCTGTGAGTTGTTCATCAATCAATTGGACCAACGGTTGGCCAGCTGGCAGGGTTTCGCCTGTTTCCGCCAGCAAGTTCTCAATACGCGCGGTGTGGCTTGATACAACAACTGTGCTTTCAGCCCGAAGATGGCCTGTTAGGTTCTGCGTCCCGGCAACATCGATCCAGCCTGTCAGGAAAAAACTACACGCAAGTGCAATCACAACAAACACGAGTGTCCGTTTCGGGCTAGCTGGAATGGAAACAGGGCTACCAACAACCGAATATTTTTTTTCGTTTGGGACAGCTATCATTAGAGAACTCTCTTGGCCAAGTCGTACAATGGTGACGATCCTCAAAAAGTAACATCATCGGATCTCGTACTCCTTAATTCGAATCGGACCACGAAGGTGTTTCTGTTGACGAGAACTTGTCTAGAATCGGAGACGATTTGTTCCTAGACCGCTATAACTTTCGTTATTCCCGTGATCGCCAAACGTGGCCCGTATCCGAAAAATCGGAATTTTTTCGCGGACTCGCAAATTCCTCGGATGTGGATTAGAAATTTTTTCTTCCAGATGAGACAGCAAGAAAATTCTGGAGAAAAATGGGGGCCAGCTAGTCACGGTTAAACCAGATGGTTGCCTAACCGAAGTGACCGCTGCCGAACATCTTCCAATGATAGGGAATTCTGTGATACTTCGTCGTATTATTGCCCGAGTGTCTGATCGTCGAGACCCTATGATACCTAAATCCTGTTGCACCCACGGATACCGAATAGTGTCGATCGACCGTCCCGACGGTGCTAATGCCGATGACTAAGAAGGATTATCTCAAGACGAATAGAAGTTCCAGACATCGTGACTAACAGTAGTGTGTCGCTACGACTGCATCGACCACGTCGTGAATGTCCTCGTCGGTCATCATGCTGTAGATCGGAAGCGAGATGATTCGCGAGATGCGACCGGAAACTGTTTCGGCAACAAGCCGTACTGATTTTGATAGCCATGATGTAGATGCGCTGGTATGCCGTTTTATCGTCTCGATTAAGATTGCAATGGCCGCATTCCTGAATACAAGGCGGTGCTGTGTTCCAAATCAAGACTGGGGCGTACCGTTGTTGAGGTCATGTGCTGTTACTAAGAGGCGTCCAAGCTGCTTGACTTCGCTCATAACCGCAACTAGTCTCACGATCGTGCCGTTTGATCTGATCGTCCGGCGTGGTTCGGATAATGAACGGCAACCACAAAGTAAGCGAGTCAGGTCGATCTTGCTGAGCCTTCTCGAAAATCAATATCTCCACTGGAAAAATATAGGACGTTCAACCTATACTCGCAGTAACAGTCGATTTAGCGCAGGTGGCACAGCAATGTCGAATGCATTGAAAAAGATGGTCATGGGCTCGGTGTTCGTCTCAGGCTTCGTCGCCCTGGCCGCACTTACGGATCTAGTGACTCAGTCATTTCCTTTCTCCGGAAGCACAGGTATGGACATTATATTCATAATCTGTGCAGGCGTTGTCATGTACCTAGGCTACGACACGTACAAGGAGATGACCTGAGGGTGTGCTGAGTACTTCTCGCGAACTCAATTTAATCCGGCAATTCACACGTCCAGGTCGTCGATCAGGCCGGCAGCATCCATAATGATCCGGTAGCGTTCGCTGGCATCTTTACCCAACAGTTGTTGGAAAGTGCGATCAGCCTCTAGCTGGCTTTCGATGTCTACGCGCAATAGCGTTCGCTGTTTGGGATCGAGCGTCGTTTCTTTCAACTGGGCAGCGGTCATCTCACCCAGCCCCTTGAACCGAGAGATTTCTGGATGATAGTTCGTGGGCAACGATGCCAGGATCTCTTCCTTATGAACGTCGTCGTGGGCATAGTACGCCTTATTGCCGGCTGATATGCGGTACAAGGGCGGTTGAGCCAAATAGAGTTTTCCCTGACGGATCAGTTCCAGCATGTGCCGGAAAAAAAATGTTAGTAGCAGCGTGCTGATGTGATATCCGTCGCTATCGGCGTCCATCAGTAGAATCACTCGACCGTACCGCAGCTTTCGAATATCGAAATTGCTTCCGATGCCGGCACCTAGAGCCTCGACTAGGTCATTGATTTCCTGGTTAGCCATGATCCGTGCCGAGCTAAGTGACTCGGTATTCAAGATCTTGCCCTTCAAGGGCAGCACGGCCTGAGTTCGGCTGTCACGACCCATGACTGCGGTGCCGCCGGCCGAGAGTCCTTCGACAATGAATAACTCCGACTGCGCGGGCTTGTTCGTCCGGCAATCCAAGAGCTTTCCCGGCAAATTAGTTTTTCGCGATGTGGCCGTTTTGCGACGAACTTCGCCTGCGGCGTCGCGACTGGCCATGCGTGCTCGCGCTGCCAACACGATTCGGCCCACAATGGCATCCGCGATGGAAGGATTACCGTTCAGCCACGATTCTAAGCTGGGACGGACCAAGCTCTCCACCTGACTGTTCATATCGGGATTGTTTAACTTTTCTTTCGTCTGGCCCTGGAACATTGGCGAGTTGTGAAAGACAGACAGAATCCCGACGACGCCTTCGCGAATATCGTCCGCTGTGATGGTCACTCCTTTTTGTTTGATGTCGTGGACGTCCATATAGTTCTTAATCGCTTTGGCAATCCCCGACCGGAAACCTGTCTCGTGTGTTCCACCGGCATGGGTGCGGATGCCGTTTACGTAGCTGCGAATTTGCTCGTCCGTGGCGCCGGTCCAATGCATGACGATCTCGATCCGAATCTTCTCATCGTCTCGTTCCGTCGAAAAAATTTTGTGATGGACCGGATTCTTTTTCCCTTCCGTCGTAATTTTTTTCAGATAGGCCGAGATCCCCTCGGTGTGCAGGAACTCTTTTGTTTCGTCTTTCGCCTCGTCGATGAAAGTGATCCGCAAACCGCCGTGAATATAGGAGATGTCCTCCAGATGCTGGCAAATTACGTCTGCGTTGAACTTCACACGGCGAAAGATTGTGTCATCAGGGCGGAAGAAGACAATCGTCCCATGGCCTCGGAAAGGTCTGACCTTTTTCACGGGCGTCGTCGGTTTACCACCTTTGTATCGCTGAATCCATTCGCATCCATCACGATGCACCGTTGCCACCAACTCCGACGACAACGCATTGACGACCGATGCGCCGACACCGTGAAGGCCCCCACTGCGTGCGTAGTTCTTGTTCGAAAATTTTCCACCCGCATGTAACGTTGTAAAGATCAACTGTAACGCTGATTTTTTTGTCTTCGGGTGCTTGTCAACAGGAATGCCGCGTCCATTGTCGGCGACAGTCACTGAACAGCCGTCTTTGTGTAACGTCACGACGACCCGATCGGCCGCGTTTGCCAGAAACTCGTCGACAGAATTGTCAAGGATTTCCCAAAGCAAATGATGGAGTCCCCACGAGTCGACTCCGCCGATGTACATCGAAGGACGCCGCCGTACCGCTTCCAATCCTTCCAGAACCTCGATGTCTTTTGCTCGGTATTCAGATCGCGTCGCGGTCGCCATGCTATTTATCTTCGAATTCGTTCCAATCGACTAGTTTGATTTGTCCGCGGATAATTTCGTCGAAACCGCTACGGTGACTCGTCTTGATGCCTCGACCACCGCGCGATGTGACATTGTACTTCAGTTGTCCGAAACTCAAAACTTTATCGTTCGTGTTCCGGACGCGTAGGCAATCGCTAGGACGACTGAGTTGGATGGCGCCTAGAACTTCGTCGCCCGTTTCCAGTTTGATTCCGCGAACACCAATTCCTGCACCTGCCAGCACCTGAGCCTCTTTGATCGAAAAGTGAATGATCCTCGCCTTGCGGGTCGCCACAAACATTGTCTTCGCGTTTCGAACCAGTTGAACGAAGACGACCCTGTCGCCTTTCCGCAGCCGGCAGTATTTTCGTCCGAGTTTTGTCGATGCTGTGCGAAAGAGACTGAACGACATCCGCATGACCTGTCCATTTGCGGTTACGGTCAGCAGATAAGGAGCGGGGGTCGGCTGGCCACGCACTTTCTTGTCATCGAGTACAAATCGCGGATCGGTTGTCTGGGACCCGACGATGTTTACGCCGTCGCCCAACCGGACGTGTTTGGACAGCGGATCTCCGTAACCGGTCGACGACGGAACCTGGTCGATGGGCAACGTGTAAGCTACTCCGTCACTGGCGAACAGTACAATGTTGTCCAACGTACTTCCGGGAACGACGTCCAGCACGCAATCGCCATCGCGAACACGAGTGTTTTCCACTTTGCTCAGGCGCCCGACGCGTTTGATCCAACCCTCGCCTGTCACCACAACGTTCATGTTCTCCCGAACGATGTAGACTTGAGCGTCGAATTCGCTGATCTCGTCCGATGAGCCAAGACTCGTCCGCCTACGATCGGAAAACTTGTCGGCAATCTCTTCCAATTCAGTGCGCACAACTTTCCAAATTCGTCTGTTCGAAGCCAGGATTTGGCGTATCTGCTTCGCCTCAGCTCGCTTCTGTTTCAGCTCTTTCAGAATTTGGTCAATCTCCAACCGAGCAATGCGATACAGTTGTAGCTCAAGAATCGCGTTCGTTTGGGTTTCATCGAGTGGGAAAGTTCGCATCAGTTTAGTCGCGGCGTCTCGTTTACCATCGCTGCGGCGAATGATCTTGAGCGCCTTTTCTAGACCTTTGAATACGACGGACAATCCTTTGAGAATGTGAATTCGATTCTCCAATTGATCGAGTTGAAAATCGAAGCGCCGGCGCACGGTCTTGAACCGAAAGCTCAGGAATTGCCGCAGCATCTGGACCAAATCAACTCGTGCTGGCACCAACACATCGTGCTCATCAGGTACCAGGCAGGTGGCGTTGTACGAGAAGTTCTGCTCCAGACTGGTGTGTTTATATAGGTAAGCCATCACAGCTTCGGGATCTGCGTCCGGTTTGATCTCCAGAACAACACGTAGTCCGTTCTTGTCATCAGTTTGGTCGCTAACGTCCACTAATTGCGGCAGTTTGCGGTCGGCGACAAGGATTCCAATTTCTGCGACCAGCGGCCCAGTTTCAACGCCGTACGGAATCGAATAGACGACCAACTGGATGGCTGCGTCCTGTCCTCGCTTCCGATCGATCTTCCATTCTCCACGGACTTTAATTGCGCCGCGCCCCTCCTGATATACCTTTCGCAACGACCGACGATCGGTGACAATCCGTCCGCCCACGGGAAAATCGGGGCCTTTGATGTACTTCATGATTTGGGCGACCGTTGCGTTGGGATCCCTTATCAAGTGGACGCAGGATTTGATCACTTCGCCTAGATTGTGCGGGGGAATATTCGTTGCCATGCCGACAGCAATACCCTGAGTTCCGTTGATCAGCAGGTTAGGAAACCGTGCGGGCATCACGACCGGCTCATCTCGCGTCGCCTCGTAATTGGGCCGCATCTCAACTGTTTCGTACCGTAGCTCGTTCATCAATTGCTCGGTAATCGACGCCAGCCTTGCTTCGGTATACCGAGCTGCAGCAGCCGGCAAACCCATTATCGATCCGAAATTTCCCTGACCGTCCACCAACGGGTAACGCAGGCTGACATCCTGAGCCAAGCGAACCAGTGCGTCGTACACGGACGCGTCGCCGTGGGGGTGATAGTTGCCCACCGTATCACCACAAATTTTCGACGCTTTGCGCGGCTTGCTGCCGGACGTCAGGTGCAAATCGTGGTACATCGCGTATAGAATGCGCCGCTGCACGGGCTTTAAACCATCTCGAACATCTGGTAAAGCACGCGACTGAATCACTGATAGTGCGTAGTGCAAATACCGACGCCGCGTTTCATGGCTAATCGGCACGTACAGAATATTGTCGTTCGATTCACCAACGATCGCCGCAGTGCCGCTGACAGCTGAAGCATTCGACTTCGATCGCCGACCGTTTTTTCCGACTTTCTTCTGCACCAAGACTGCCTCCATCAGGTTGTCACAAGAGTGTCGTATTTTAGTGATTCTGGTGGTCTTACAAGTTTAATCAATTCGCATGATTGTAATTGTGATAGCGAAATTTTCATATATAAGGGCGTTTTAACTCGTTGAATAGCAGGGAATTCGGGAAAACAAAGCGCATCCGTATAAAACTCTCAGAATGATTCATTTCGACGATTGCCACCAACCGAATGATTGTATTGCTTTGACAGCAGACCGTCTCGGCACAGACAAATTCGAATCGGACTTCGGATGACCGAACGGCTGAATTCAGACTCGGTCGTTCACGGCCTTGCAAGGGAGAATTCATGACTCGGATGATGATACAAACCGCTATCGCGGCCGCGTTGCTCACGTTATATGTTTATCAGCCCACACAGGCACAACAGATCTACCACAGTCCTGGGCAAACAACATTTAATGGTGTTCCGTCGCGATTCGTTCAGCAGCATCAAGCGTGGCCAATTAGTTTTGACAACCACACAACGCCGGATAGCCAATCAAACACAGAGATGTTGACCGGGTATCCTCAATTGAATTCGCCGTTGTACCCGGCGCCACGTCAAGATATTCCTTTGCAGGTTGGCGGAACCGTATTCACCAATCATGCATTCGCACCACACGAGATGCTGTACAGACACACGTACCGAGGCTTGTATCCTCCGTACTTCTACGAAGTCAAAGGCTGGTACATTTGGACACCGTTTGGCGCAGAGTCGCACGACAATTGGGATTTGCGGGGGACGGAAGTCACAGTGAAGTACCGTACATCCATTTCTCCGTTTGCTCGTTTGGCGAATTCTTGGCTCCGCTAACACTGTCAATGACTGCGAATCGCTTTTGACATTGACTGGATTGAATACCTTGAGTCAGAAAGAATCCCATGAATAACATGCCACGGAACTTTGGACATCTATTCCTAGCGGCAAGCCTGTTTGCGGTGGTGACCACGGTTCCAAGCCTTGGCTCTGAACCCGGTACCGTCGGACTAATCCGCGTTTCAGATTCGCATGGAACCAACTTCAACACGGTGACCGATGCGTGCGCGTCTGATTGCGGTAGTTGTGGATGTGTCAGTCCAAAACCAACATGCCATACCGACACGTGCCGTTCCTGTATCGACTGCGAAAACGTAGGTTGCAGGGCGCGCGATTGGTGGAATAACCAACGCAATCTGTTCGATACCAGAAACCGGGCACAGTCCGATTCCCTGATCGGCCTACTGGACCGGTGGGGCCCGCCGATCGGCTTCTACAAAATTACTTATGCGGCCGATCCACACGACTACGATCAGCGGGATGCACGGGTGTTTGCTTCGCCCATTACTGGTGTTCCGATGGTCGTTCCGTTAGCGCCGAATGTGAATTACACAATGAACTACGGCAGGGGTATTCCTGCCAGTCGACTCACGCCAATCAGCAGGATCGCTCCTTAAACAAGCTGAAACGAAAGACCGAAATCAACAACTCTGAAAAAGCAACCGGAAGTCCACATCAATCTTTAGGTTAAGAGATCTGGGAAAATCAATCATGCAGACAGGAAATTTCAAACGACTCGCGGTGATTCTCGTCGCGAGCATTTCGCTGATTTCGGCAGCGTCCGTTGGTGCAAGCGAGTGGCCGCGGCTGGTGCGAGTGTCAAATTTGACGCCTCGCATACTCGCGTATCCAGCAGCCTACTTCGGCAATCAACAGATTCAAGAAACCGATAATTCCCTGGCCCACTGCGAGTGCTGCGATTCTTGCAATGGAAGTCCCGATCACAGTTGGGCGCGAGTCGCAAAGTGGCCCATTCAGCGAAAGAGTGTCGAATACATGCGCTATTGGCCTGACAATTGGTATGGGCAACGCCGTATTGGTCGCGCAAAACTGATTCGCCGTTTCCCGATGGTCGCAGAGCCCGTGGATACAACTCAACTGGGCTACTATTTTCACAACGTTCCGAGATGGAAGCCCAATCCATCGATGCTGCCGAAGCCGCCGCGTTGTTCAACGTTGCACGTGCGGAAACGCGCCCTTTAAAACCATACCATCGCTTGTTGCACCTTCGCCACAGACTGCCCAAGAGGCGTCTAAGTTAAGGATCATTTTCAATCCGCAGTTTGTGGAGCCACCAAGAGCAATAAAAGCCGCATATGACAGCGGCCTTTGATATTGAGCTAGCGGGTAGGACAGCGCGAATTCCTTCAAAGCCATATTGCTCGAAAGGCAAAGATTCGAGTAGGCGCCGCCCATAAAATCGCAAGATGCTGTGGTGGGAATGCTCACCCTACACTAAGCCTCACTTGGAAGACGTAGCGGAGTTTCAGTTTTCTGCTTTTACGGCATCCCTTTCAAGATTGGTAAACTTAGTCTGCAGTTCCCAACCACCTAGATCTGGATATCGCAAACGCGTGACTTGAATCAGTTTCCGGCATTGGCCGTATTCCTTCAGTGCAAAACAACACCACGCGACGTTGTAAGTGGCATCCAGCCAGTCTTGACTTCCCTTTGTTTCTAGCATCTGCAGTTTTCGCCAACTAGTTTTCGCTTTGCTCAGATATTCGGGCGTGCGAATTTGAGTCATCAATTCCGAAACCGTCCGTCGCAACCGTTTGTCACGCGGGGACTCGCGTAACAGAACGTCGTATTTTTCCACCGCCCTGCGCGGCTGGTCGGTTGCTACGCAGGCTTGAGCCAGACAACTGTCCAAACGCCGACGCTCAGTCACGCTCAACTGAGACCGGCGAGCATTCAACCCTTCTGCTGCTTGTAACTGTAAGTCAGCCAGACCACGGCGAGTGTGCTCATCGACGTTGTCCGCTATCTGAATCAGGCCGTCCAGCACACTCAAAACTTCAGATGGACTACTTGCTGAAAACGTCTTCAGCAACGCCCTCGCCTGAGCCAACCGTTGCTGACCGGCAAGAGAAACGATGCGCAATTGGGCCGACATATTGAACAGTCGCTGCCAAGCATCGTACGCTGGTGTGGCTATTCCTTGAACAAATTGCTTGACGAATTGCCGACCTGCGAGAATCCGTTCCAGCAGTTGGTCCGCTTCAGCAAACTCCGACGGCCGTCGATTCAATCGGATCCGAGCCAGTCGCATGATGATTTCGGCCTGTTGCTGAGTTAGGCTTCGAGCATCTTTTGAGAACATCGCTATGAATGAATCGAGCTGGTCGATCGCCACCCGTTCCCAATCGGCCGTCGGTTGATGCTGCTCGTGAAGCCGTGCGAGGATTTTTTCGTAGCACCGTGCAATGCTGAGCTGAGCGTTCGAGCTGCGGCGGTGTTCGGCAGGAATTTCTTCGTACAGTTTCAAAGCTCGCGTCACCTGGCACTGACGTTCCTGCAACACGGCGAACATCCACGTTGCCTCGGCAATCGTCGATCCATCAGAAAATTTCGCACGATGGTCGACCAGTGCCTTAGTATAGGCCGTTAGCCGACTATCCGAAGGCTCTTGGTTGTACAGTTTACCCAAACAAAAACTCCACAGCAGGTGGGCATTGGGAGTGCGCGGGTTTGACGGATATTGATTCCCCAAGTCATGGAAACTTCTGGCGGCGGCTGAAAACTGACTCGCTTGAAGTTGGATCGACGCCCGCGTGTACCCTAATTCCATAGCCAGATCTTCTTTCCCGGCGAGGTGTGCCACGTTCGCGGCCATCCCGTAGTTCTTGACAGCGTCATCGACTTTTCCCATCAAATACAACGATCGAGCTTTACGAATGATCAGCGCCAATTCGTCACCGAATTCGTGCTTCTCCCTGGCCAACTCTAGAAAAAGACGACACCGACGGCCCCAATAGCCTGCCAGTTCGCTCTCTGTCTGTCCGACATACGCCTGGATTTGTTGCATCAAACCATCCGCCAACGACATTTGCTTCTTTTCGACGGCAACCTTCCAGAGCGCCAAAAGCACTTTGACGTTCAGAAAGCGAAGTTCACCCGGCATCGGAATGCCAGCTTTGCGGTAATTGACCAGCAATTTTGCGGCATCCGTGACATTCTTCGTCGCCATCAATAGTCGCACACGCTCAGCAACAACGCGGTTCCGAACCTCGGCAGTCATTTCACTCTTCTCCAAAGTCGCCAGCAGCCCGTCTGCACGCTTCCAATCATTGCGGAGCCGATGAGCCTGGGCCAGGAGCACCTGACTGTGCCATGTCAGTTCCGCTCCGCGAGCTCCACCAGTCAGTTGTCGCAAACGCTCTTCCGCATCAACCATAACGGCTGCACGTTCGGCGGAATCTTTGGACAACATCTTGAATTTTCCCAACAACACAATCGCCAGCCGATAGCGAACATTCAGCAGAAGGGTTCTCGCTTGATGGTACGGTAGCTCACCACCATCGGAATTTCCCCGATGCCGTGCTGTGCGAACGTGATCTGCCAAGCGTTCTTCCAATTCCGTCAATCTCGGAATGACGGCTTTAACCGCTACCAACACTTTTTGTTCGGCACCTTCGTCATACGACTGTAACTCGGCCGGCCATCGCCGATATTCCACCTGCGATGCGGCAACAAAAGCTGCCTGAACTTCTAGCATCAATCGTCGCGGGCTTCGCGGCTCTTTTTCAAGAAAATCATCAAGAACGTCAACCGCCCGCTTCCACAGATCAGCTTGTTCGCGGCCTGTCGAATGCTTGGCATGCTCGGCCAATGTCCGCGACAACTCCAGAGTCAAGTTGGCCCGTTCGGTGGAATGCAACTGATCCAACATCAACTGTCGCAAACAGTATCCTTCCGCTACGCTAAACAAACGCCGCTGCCGTAGTTGCTCTAAATATTTGTCCGTAAGTTCGTCGGCCCAGACCACACCGATAAGTGGCACACAAACCAGCCATGACCCGACTACGATTGCTGCAAGTCGCATGATTACAAACGATAAGTGCCTAATGGCGAATGACCAAAAAATGACGGAATCCGAATGTCCGTATCGCTGTTCGCATCCATCCCTAGTGCTCCCTTCATTTTCTTCGGAATTAGACACTTGGATTTCTTTATTCCTTAGACATTTTGACTGATACTTCACCCAAAACGGAATGCTGCAGTCATGATTGCTGGCGATTCTTCAGACTGAATTCCACAATTCCGTCACTGGGAAATTCCAAAGCCGGCCAGATCGATATTTTTTAGACGCGTGCGTGCAACAGCATCTTTCAGTTTTAAAATGAAGAAATGTTTGTGGTTGGCAACCGCTTGTTCTGCGATACTCAATTGCTTAGCAAACTTCCTGACCTCGAAACAAGCTGGAAGCGGTCCTGTCGCTGCCGGGTGGTTTGCAATAGTCGCCATCCGAATCGTGAGCCATTAACGGAATAGTTGGTCGCTGCCCCTGTCGGTGCAAGATATCGGCTAACTTGTGAACAGCAATGGCGAATAGAACGCTTTCGAGCGGAGTGTTTTCGTCGCAATTCGGAAAACTGCTTAGAAACCCCCTGAACGTCTCTGACACAATGTCCTCACTGGTTGCCCGGCACCCAGGCGGCCTTCAAATAGCTCAATAAACTCATCCCACACCCGTGCATCACCCTGACGAATTTTGGCGACTAATAGTCGATGGAATTCATCGAGACTCCGTGCAGAAAAAAAACGGCCGACCTGTATTTTACGCAATTTCTGGACTTGTGAATCTTAAAATTCTCTAATCTCAGCCACTGAATTTTCCACGAACTTATCCAGATGCTGTCTGTTTTGCGCCACCAATCAGCATCTGGCGAGCCATAGGCGTCATTCTACAACACTGGCAATTCTATTTCCTCATCCTGGTCGGCTGGGTCCATCAACAACAGCAATTTGTGATCGACTACCTCCAGACCGATAATCAGTTCCTCAAGGAAAACCTTACAAAAAGCGGTTTCTCCTGTCCGACAATCAACGATGTCAATTGGCTGTCAAAATGTTGGATTCTGGGTCAGGAAATTCTGGAAGACGTCGGTGCGCTATTTTCGCCGGATACGATTTTCGCTGACACAGAAATCTCGTGGCACAAAAGTGGGATTGCTCTGATCGTTGAAAGACTATTCCAATATGGCAAGATGTGAGTTGTACCTATACGATGGCGGATGAAGTTTTTTTGAACTACAAGGAGCACCAATTGCAACCGTAGGCTTTGCGTGGTAAACGTTGTGACCGAAATGCAACAGGCGTTTGAGGCGCAGACGAGAAAAGAACTCTCTCTATGCAATACGATGCTATTATCATCGGTTCGGGACACAACGGCCTGGTCGCAGCCTTTTACTTGGCACAGGCGGGAAAGCGTGTGCTAATCGTTGAGGCGCGCGACATCATCGGAGGCTGTTGTGTGACCGAGGAGCTAATTCCCGGCTATCGTTTTTCGACATGTGCCAATGTGGTCTGGGCCCTTCGTCCGAAAATCATCAAAGAGATGCGCCTGTTTGAACGTGGACTAAAGGTTGACAAGAAAGATTCAATTCGGCTTTTGCCTGACGGTCGCTATTTCTATACACGTCAACCCTCCGACAGCGCGACATCCAATGAAAATCAGTATTCTTTCCGAAGTGAAATTGCCAAGTTTTCGCAGAACGATGCGGAAGCCTTCCCTCGCTGGCAGGAGTTCTGGTCTCGGATTAGCCGCATTCTGGGACCCTATTTGCTTCAAGCGCCTCCCCGGCTAGATGAACTCTATTCACGTTGTTCAGATCCCGCTGATCAGCAGGCACTTCACACTGTCCTGACGCATTCGATTGCTGACCTGGCCGACCAGTTTTTTGAGTCGGACATCATGCGGAATGCAGAAGGGGGAGCTCCGGACATCGGTAGCGCCTATGACGTCGGAACCGGGCTGCTTCGGAGTATTTGGTTTACTTTACGCAACTATACCGAAACAGGCGAGCCGGTACCCACTGGCTATGTACGAGGGGGCATGGGCCAGATCACTGCACTAATGGGTAAGACGGTTCGCGAACTCGGCGTAGAGATTCTCACCGGATCTCCAGTATCGCGGATTGTAGTGGAAGACGGTCAAGCGTATGGAATTGAGCTGGTTTCAGGCGAACAGATACTAGGCGGCACCGTAATCTCCAATGCCGACCCAAAGCGCACTTTCCTCAGGTTGGTCGACCCGGCGCAACTGGATGCCACATTTGTCAAGCGGGTACAGGGTATACAGACCCAAGTCGGAACCTGCCTCAAGCTGCATTGTGCACTGTCAGAGTTTCCTGAGTATCGTATAAAGCACGGACTGAGCGCAGAACAACTGCGGCGAGCAGATGTGACTATAGGACCCAACCGTGAGTACCGCGAGGCCGCGTGGCAAATGGCCGAGCGGGGCAAGCTGCCCCGTGCTCCCCTCATCCAAGCCTTAACCCCCAGTATCTACGATCCGTCTTTGGCTCCACCCGGGCGCTATGCCTGGTCGGCTTACATCTATTGGGCACCCATACGTCTGCGACAGGGGACATGGGATGATCGGAGAGAAGAAATGGCCAAACGCCTGTTCGCCCAAATGGATAGCTATGCTCCCAACTTCAGCCGGGCAGTGCTGGATTACCGGCTTCTTACGCCCGCTGATCTTCAGAGCCGCATGTACCTAACCGACGGCAACATCCACCACGTGGACGGTACAAGCACGCAAATGCTGTGGCAAAGACCATTGAAAGAGCTGGCATATTACCGGACACCGATCCAGAGACTCTACCTCTGTGGCGCGGGCATGCATCCCTGGGGGGAAGTAAGTGGCGCTCCGGGTCACAACGCGGCACATGTGGTCCTGAGTGATCTGGAATAACGTGACCGTACAAATCTAGTAACTCTTGAGTGGACGATTATCTCGCTGAATTGGTGTTGAATTCACCAGCAAGTTGAGAGCCTTGCACGTTGAAGACACACTGTGGGTGGTATAACTTATCAAAGTTCAAGATGCCGATGAGCTTGAAGCTTGGCTGAAACCGATTCCTAGGACTCTGACGAACCCCTTCGACGGCTTTCTGCCGACCAAGCCTATATTGGACATTGCCGTAGCCGTGCGAACACGGGATGTAAGTCCGTCCGTCATCGAACGTTTCACTGGAATCGGATATATCTATCGCGGAGATGTTGCAGCACGAGCAGATTGCCACCGCTTGTAGCACGTTGTTGCACCGAGTAGCTACTCGGGTCCAGTGTAGCCGCACGCGATTAGCGCCACTACGATGGCAAATGAGCGTGTTGAGAAAGGATAGGACCCTGTCGAGGGGATTACCATTGATGTTTGTGAAATCGTTCAAGCAGCAGTGAGAGCAGTTAAAGTGAAAAAAGTTGCGATATTTGTCGATGTTCAGAACATTTATTACACTACGAAACAGGCTTACCAATGTCACTTTGATTACCGAGCGTTTTGGTCGGTAGCGACGTCCGATCGCCAAGTTGTCGCGGCGTTTGCGTATGCGATCGACCGAGGTAACGAAAAGCAAATTCAGTTTCAGCAAATCCTAAAGGACATTGGATTTGACGTTAAACTCAAGCCGTATATTCAACGTAGTGACGGTTCTACGAAAGGTGATTGGGACGTTGGTATCACGTTAGACATAATTGAAATGGCGCCCGCAGTCGATGTGGTCGTGCTTGCCTCGGGCGACGGAGATTTTGATCTGGCATTGGAACGAGTTCACAAGAATTACCGGGTAGACACTGAAGTGTTTGGCGTTCCGTCACTTACAGCGACTTCGTTAGTCGCAGCCACAAAGAAATTCGTTCCAATCGACCAACCGTTGTTGTTGAAGCGTTAGCGCCACAAGGAAGTCCCTTTTTAAAAATTTCCGGGGTCCAAATGGATACCCGTTTGGGCGACGCGGACGGCAACGTCGAAAAGATGATCGAAGGCTGCGCACGACTTACCATGACGGAGCTAAATTAACCGTGTTTCCCGAATACGCGGTAATCTGGTATGATGAGCGGCTTCTATCCGCCTCCTTGCCACTAGCTGGTGCTTCCCGACGTTGATTTTACTGGGAGTGCGGAGACGTTAGCAATCAAGTCCGCCAAACCGAAATCTCCATCCAACCTCGCCAATGCGTCGCGATGACATCCGCAATATCGTAATTATGGCCCATGTCGACCATGGTAAGACGACGTTGGTCGATTGTCTGCTGAGGCAAAGCGGGCAGTTCCGCGACAACCAGTTGAAGGATAATTGCATTCTCGACTCGAACGATTTGGAACGCGAGCGGGGCATCACAATCCTCGCCAAAAACATTGCGTTGCCTTATCGGGGGGTGAAGATCAACATTTTCGATACGCCGGGTCACGCCGATTTTGGCGGCGAAGTGGAACGCGTGATCCGCATGGCAGATGGCGCTGTGTTATTGGTCGACGCTGCGGAAGGCCCACTTCCACAGACGCGCTTCGTGCTCTCCAAAGCGCTCGAGTTCGGCCTGAAGCCAATCATCGTGATCAACAAGATCGATCGTGCCGATGCCCAGCCGTACGTCGTGCTCGACCAAACGTTTGAACTGTTGATGGAATTGGGAGTGGATCAGAATATTGATGATATACCCTACCTGTTCGCCAGCAGCAAATATGGCTATACGACACACGACCCTGCCATCCCAACCGATTCGATTGAGTCGTTGCTGGAGCTGATCCTCGAACAAGTCCCCGGCCCGGAAGTGTCGCCGGACCAACCTTTACAACTGCTGGTAACGACGCTGGACTGGTCGGACTACGTAGGCCGCATCGCGATTGGCCGAATTCAATCCGGCACGATGCATAAGGGACAAAACGTCACACTGATGCAAGCAGATGGACAAGTCTCGTCGGGAAAGGTGGCCGAGCTATTCATCTTCAAGAACCTCGGACGCGTCGAGACAAATGAGGCCGCCGCGGGCGAAGTCGTCGGGATTGTCGGGATCGAAGACGTGGAGATCAGCGACACGATCTGTGATCCGGCGCATCCACGAGCGCTTCCACGACTGACGGTGGATGAACCGACACTCGAGATGGTGTTTAGCGTCAACAATTCTCCGTTGGCGGGCCGCGAAGGCAAGTATGTCACGACACGCCAAGTCAAAGAGCGACTGATCAAAGAACTGGAGCGCAACGTCGCTTTACGCGTCCGCCCGATCGAAGGAACCGATTCGATGGCGGTTTCCGGTCGCGGCGTGCTGCATTTGTCCATCTTAATCGAAACGATGCGACGCGAGGGCTACGAGTTCTCAGTCGGCAAGCCGCACGTGATTGTCCGGGAGCGTGACGGAGCCAAAGAAGAGCCGTTCGAGACACTGGTCGTCGAGATACCAAGCAGCAAGCTGGGGCCAGTTATGGAGTTGGTTGGTGAACGACGCGGCGCACTAGAGCACATGACGACTCGCGGCACGTATACTCACGTAACGTTTTTGATACCCGCCCGAGGGTTGATCGGACTACGGACGCGCTTGCTAAACGCGACACAGGGCACGGCGATCGCACATCATCGCTTTTCTGAATATCGCGCGATGGATGGTGACATCCCCGGTCGCGCCAATGGCGTGCTTGTCTCCAAGGTCAACGGCAAGGCGGTCGCTTATGCGCTCAACGGACTACAACAACGCGCCGAGTTATTTATCGCTCCGGGTGTCGAGATCTACGAAGGGATGATCGTTGGCGAAAACAGCCGTGACAACGACATGCCCGTCAATCCCAGCAAGGAAAAGAAGCTGACAAACACCCGCGCGGCGGGCAGCGATGACAACATCCTACTGAAACCGCCCCGCGAGCTTTCTCTAGAGGCAGCACTGGAGTACGTTGAGGAAGACGAACTCGTCGAGGTCACGCCCACCCAAATCCGGCTACGCAAGATGTTGCTGAAGGAAACGGACCGAAAGCGCAAGACGCGACGAAGAGCCTAGCACAGCTAATTTATGAGTCGTGTGGTGGTCAAGTCGTTTTGTGCCTCGACAAACTTATCGCAGTGTCAAGCCCGCTCGCAGATGAAACTGGATCCCGTAAACCAACGGAGCCAGGATGCCAAGTCACTATTCCGAAGTCAAGATCTCACTCCCAAAAGCCTGGACCAACCACGATTCCAAACATGAATAACCGTGGGATGAATATCACAACGCGTATTTTCAGCGTGGGCGATAGCGAACACATTTCTCGCAAGCCTCATAGAAGGCGTCCATGTCGACGTGCAGGATCATGGATAATTATGATTCTTGAAGAAACTATACTTCCGTTTAGAAAGTCAACTGTTTGTAAGTGCCGTGAGCCGCATGCTTCAGCTTGCCTTGCTGAACCAGTTCTTCCCACATGGCCTTGGAATACTGGTTCAGAGGTATCTCTCTATTCTCAAATCGTGCGGTGTGGTAAGGTTTTTTACCTTGCCTTTTCAGGGTGAGCCGATTCGACAAACTCGGATCGTCGATTTGATTTGCGAGTCGATTGAGTGATCATAAAGTTTCATTATTGGGTGATTGAATGGCTAATGGCAATGGTGTTCCTGCTGCTTCGAGCGTGCTGTCGAACCCATCTGCACAATGACCCTCGTCGTGAGTTGCGTGCCAAATCACAACCGTATGTATACTCAGCCCTGCACGCTCATCAGGTCGCTACGATTATTGATGGTGAACCCGGCACGGGTGCAATGGTGTCTCGCTCCACGGACGGACAGCTGTTGATCCGCGGCCTGCGTGCACTAGGAATCATCCCGATCCGCGGTTCCAGTTGTCGGACCGATCGCGACAAAGGGGGATCTGCAGCGGTTCGCGCTTTGATTGAGCACGTTCTGAGCGGGGCGCCAGCCTACCTAGCTGTGGATGGGCCGCGGGGACCACGCAACCGACTCAATAAGGGTATCGCCCTCCTCTCGCAAAGGACTGGCGCAGTAGTCATCAACATTGTTGCAGTGCCTACGCGGCGCTGGATTCTGACCGGCACCTGGGATCGCATGCAGATACCCAAGCCCTTCTCGACGATCAACGCCTATTTTGGCAAACCCCTCGCACCGCGAAAAGACGAAAGTCTTGAGCAATACCGAGTGCGCATTGAGACAGCACTCAACGAACTCGAACAAAAGCACGATCCGATCGAAGCAGAGATCGCTCGAGCAGTTGTGTAAGAGTACACTTACCCCGTTGTAATGCCGTGTAGGAAACCTCGTGTGATAACCCGACTTTCCCAGTCTCTCTCAAGTATTCCATCCGAGTTCACAGTCAACAACTTGTGTCATTTGAAAGTTTAGGCACTTGCGGCTACCACCGCGAACTCTGACGACTGGCACTGGTGAAAAACTGCTGTACACGCTCCTACTCAAGGCTCACTTGCGTACGTACGCCCATTGCAATTGTACCGATTCAAACCGATAGACGATCCATGCATAGTTTTACTTTTATTCGCCGATGGCGTTCGCGGGTTAGGACTGCGTTGTTCATATTCGTCATGCCAGCAACCCTGCTGCAGTCAGCAGACCACATCCGGAATGTGCAGGTCCACGCAATTCAACTGGAACGCTCGTCAATCATTCACTGGGGTCATGAGCCAAGTAACTACAAACAGTGGAGCACCCATTCAAATCGGCTGATCCCGGTCTATACGTTCGGAACTCGAAGAGCTGGCGCCGGCATCGAGTTAACAAACTACACGGGCGCGGACAGTGCCTACCGCAATCAACAAAAGGTTCGTGAACTCTACGGAAGAATTCCTAAGCAGACCGTTGCAGCCACAGCGGATTACCTCGATCAGACGGACTTGGCTACTCTACAACGTGCGGCCCTGGTCGCCGGGCGAAAGCACGTCTTCCTTGTCATCTTTGACGGAATGGACTGGCAGACCACACAGGCCGCTGCCATCGTTTCTAGCGGTTCTCTCAAATACGAATCTGGTCGGGGAACGGGGTTGCACTTCCAAGACTACACGGCAGCAGGCACGACCGAGTTCGGATTCCTGGTGACAAGCCCGCATAATAGTGGAACGGAGTCGGATGTGAATCTGCAGTCGGTCCTCAATCCAGGAGGCATTATTCCAGGCGGCTATGTCCCTGACAAAGGTGGCTTGACTCCGTGGAGTCCTGGATCTGATCCGGAATACCTCATCTCTCGGCCAATCGATGCACCGTTACGCCATGCATACGCCGACTCAGCGAGTTCAGCGACCAGCATGACGACGGGAGCGAAAACATATAACGGTGCCATCAACGTCAACTATGCCGGCAGTCGGTTGACAACGATTGCTCATGAAGCACAAGCACGGGGCTATTCGATTGGGGTCGTTTCCAACGTTCCAATCTCTCATGCGACTCCAGCGGCGGCGTACGCGCACAATGTTTCGCGCTTGGACTATCAGGACCTTACGCGCGATCTGCTGGGGCTGCCTTCGATCTCACATCCCATCAAACCGCTTGCCGGTATCGAAGTGCTGCTCGGTGGTGGATTCGGTGTCGAAGCGACCGAGAACAAGGCACAGGGGGAAAACTTTATTCCGGGGAACATTTACCTAGCAAGCAACGATCTGACGGCCGTGGATGTTATAAACGATGGTCGCTATGTCGTGGCTGTGCGACGTCGAGGAGTTCCAGGCGGGCCAGAACTGCGCCACGCGGCACAGCAGGCCGTTTGTGGGAATTGCCGACTGCTTGGCTTTTACGGCCTCGGAAAATACGAGGGGCACCTTCCGTACGCCACTGCCGACGGAGACTATCAACCTGCACCGGGGCGTTTCGGGAAAGCTGAAGAGTACTCTCTGGCGGACATCTGCGAGAATCCGACGCTCGCTGAATTGACTTGCGCGGCACTCGATGTTCTTTCGACTAACCCAAAGGGGTTCTGGCTCATGGTCGAAGCCGGTGACGTAGACTGGGCAAATCATGACAACAACATCGACACAAGCATTGGTGCTGTGCTCAGCGGCGATCGGGCCGTCCGCGTCATTACTGAATGGGTCGAGTCCAACAGTAACTGGCACGAATCGCTACTAATCGTCACGGCTGACCATGGACACTATCTCGTGATTGACAACCCACACGGACTCATCGCCAATGAATCGAAGGAGCCAGAATCACGTTAGCCGCACAGAGTACAAGTATTGTGCGCCGTGAAAGCTGACGGCGAATTGGCCAAAGTCGTTTGCAACCGAACTCGGATTGATTTCATTGCTGATCAAACACGTCGGCCGACTTAGCCACCCGGGATGCTGATCTGCAGCTTGCGATGCGATTGCGGCTAGGCGTTGTAAAGCCCACATTTTACAGGTCGAAATAGTCGGCTCAGGATTTTGGTCCTACGGGTTTTGTAAATCAGAGAATTCTCACCGGTGCGACTTTCCCGTCGACAGCAACGATATGGTTGCCATCATGACGAAAACCGAACGCAACTCACGAGCGCAAGATAGTCGCAAGCACTAACCTGACGAAACTCCCCAACCTTCAAAGATCTGTCTGTTCATTCCGTTAGCACAAACGACTCAGTGCATAATGTTGGTTCGTTGATCGACAATTGCATTTTACCGACGCAGCAACGAACGTTAGCGGACCACCTAAGACGGTTCCAGTTCTCATTCGCGTCCCGGACTCGTCAATCCGTGCGGCTGCGTCAGCAATTTATACATTTCCGGTCGCCGATCGGCCATGCGATCGATGGCGTAGCATCCCGGTTCGCGTGCGATGCGCTTGTTGCGGGCAGCTTCGAGGTCAATTTCGGCATAGATAATTTCTTCGTCCATGCCCGACGACGACGCCAGCGTCTGACCGTTCGGAGCACAAATGCGACTGAGTCCGATGAATTGAAACCCGCCTTCGATGCCGACGCGATTGACAGCTATGTAGTAAACGTTGTTTTCCAGTGCCCGTGTATTGATGACGTGGTCAGCGACGCATTCGGCTCCAGCAGGCCAGTTCGTCGGTAGCGCAATCAAATCTGCACCCAGAATTGCCAAAGAGCGAGATGCTTCCGGAAATGTTGCGTCGTAGCAGATATTCATGCCCACTCGCAGGTCGCCCGCGTTATGAACGGCGAACGCGCGGTCTCCATACATTGCGTGCCTGTCAATCCCCAAAAATGGAAGGTGGATCTTCCGATACGTCCCGATGACGCCTTCAGGGCCGACCAGGACTGCCGTATTGAATGTACGCTGACCGTCCGCCTCCAACATCCCAAAGATCGCAAATACGCCCAGGTCGGCACACGCATGACTCAATCGTTCCGTCGCCGATGCCGAAGTCGATTGGACAAAGGGATGAGCCTCCTCAAGGCTTTTGAAACAATATCCGCTGACTGTGCATTCGGGAAACACGGTCAATTCAGCTCCTTCCCGGTCAGTCGTCCGCAATCGTTCGATCATCTTGTCAACGTTGGCGACCACGTCACCCAAACTGACATCCATTTGGACCCCGGCGATTTTCATGAAGGCACTCCACATGTGCCGCTAACGCTTCAAGCGCCGCGACAACTTGACAATCGGACGTCTCCGCCGACCAAAACGCTCAGTAATCAAAGTACCATCGGCAAGCCTGCTTCGTGGTGAAATCAACATTCTAAATCTCAACAAAAACCGCAATTTTTTTCAATCTGTGGCTCTCACTGAATCATTGAACGATCTCCCAAACACAAAAAGAAACCCGTTCGACCGTGTCCCGCATTCGACAAGTTTCACTGCTGATCGAACGCGGTCGCATTCGGCGGCACTGACGCTTAAGAAAAAACGGTCATTGAACGAGACACGTGAATCATAGAGTAGGGACAGTGTATACCAATGCTCTTTGCAAGGTACTGTCAGTCACCAGAATTGTGCGGAGACGAACCTGCAAGATAATAGAGTACTGGAACGATGAGGTGAAGGAGGGATATCATCGACTCCAACAGCCGTCGTCGCGGACTCAGTGCAAACCATCTGGGATATGTCAGTTAGCATTAACTATGGTAGACTCGCACGGACTTAGCACTAAAGGTCCGAAGAGTGACCTCTGTTCTTCTATCAATTCCAAGACAGGAAACCCTGCCGATAATGATTGCGATCGATAGACTTTCATCAGATTCCACCAGTGAGCAACCGATCTTCGATCCGGGGCAACTGGTTCATCATCGGCGTTACGGCTATCGTGGAGTCGTCGTTAGCCGCGATGAATTCTGCCAGGCCAACGACGAGTGGTACTACAAGAATCAAACACAACCGGACCGCCAACAGCCGTGGTACCACGTACTCGTCGACGGATCATCGACCTGCACCTATGCCGCATCGAAAAACCTCGCTGCCGATTCACATGGACTGCCAATCGAGCATCCATTGTTGTCGCACTTCTTCAGTGGGTTAAAGGATGGTGTCTATATTCGCAATGATGAACCTTGGCCGGGATGATATCATCACTGTTGTATTTGCTGACATCCAACGTCCTGGATTTTCGCCTTCACAAAGACTTGATATTCCAATGACTATTCGAACAATATCGACCGCTTGGTTTTCCACGAAATTATCCGGATGCTGTTTGGTTTTCCTCCACTGATCAGTATCTGGCAAGCCCCTTTTGGAAAATCTCGAAACCCATATTTCTTTTGTCTGACAAAGCCGAGTGATTATGGAGTGTTGCCGATGACTACAGATACCAAGCAACAAAATTTTTCGTTTCAGACGGAAATCAAGCAACTGTTGCATTTGTTGTCTCATTCGCTCTATCAAAATAAAGAAATCGCCATTCGCGAACTCATTTCGAATGCTTCCGACGCAATCGATAAGTTTCGTCATCTGACATTGACCGACAACACGTTGAGCTCCGATGAGTCGCTGGAAATCTCGGTCGAGCCGAATGTGGACGACCACACATTGACAATTTGTGATAACGGCATCGGCATGACGCGCGACGATTTGGTGCAAAGTCTAGGCACGATTGCACACAGCGGATCCCTGGACTTCCTCAAGAATATTTCTGGCGACTCAAAAAGTAATCTGTCGCTGATCGGTCAATTTGGCGTTGGTTTCTATTCGGCATTTATGTTGGCTGAGAAAGTCGAAGTTCTGACACGCAGCTATCAAGACGAATCGGGCTTTCGCTGGGAATCCGATGGCACCGGCACGTTCTCCATCGAACCGGCCAACGACCTATCCCGCGGGACCCAAGTGCGTCTGCACCTGAAGAAAGACTTGGATGATTTCACTCAATCGGAACGATTAAAAATCATCTTAAACCAATACTCTACGTTTGTGCCCCATCCCATCAAACTCGGCAATGAACGCGTCAATGAACAGCGGCCGATTTGGGTCGAACCCAAGAGCCAATTAGATGCCGATCAGTACGATAGTTTTTACCAGTACTTGACACACCGAACTGATGAAAGTCCGCTGTGGCACATTCATCTTTCCAGCGACACGCCGTTTCAATTTCACGCGATACTGTACTGTCCCAAGTCGAATTTGGAATTGCTGGGTTTTGGCTTGACGGAACACGGATTACATTTATGCGCGAAGCGAATTCTTGTGCAAAATGACAATCGCGATTTGTTGCCAGAATACTTGCGGTTCCTGCACGGGCTGGTCGATTCGGACGACCTGCCGTTGAATGTTTCGCGCGAAACGTTGCAGGACAACTCCGTATTCCGCAAGATTCGAAAGGTGCTGGTCAAACGCGTTCTTGGTCACTTGCAAACTCTGTCGGAAGAATCCCCGGACGATTATTCGACCTTCTACCGACAATTCGGACCGAGCCTGCGCGAAGGTGTGCACAGTGACTTCGAGAACTGTAAGACAATCGGAAGCCTGTTGCGCTTTCGGAGTTCGCAGTTCGACGACCCGGAAAAAATGACTTCATTAGATGAATACGTTCAACGCGCCGACGACGATCAGAAACAGATTTACTACATCGGCGGCCGTGACCTGAAATCGATTCGGAAGAATCCGAATCTCGAAATCTTCCGCAAGAAGAATCTGGAAGTCCTATATCTCAATGATCCTGTCGACGAATTCGCCTTGTCACACTTGCGCAAGCATAATGAAAGGACATTGATTTCGATCGACTCAGCCGACGTCGAATTTCCGAAGACTGAAAACGATGCTGCGTCAGACGTCAAGAAGCAAGAAGACGCTAGCCTATCCGGTTTTCAAAAAGTGCTCAATCTATTCCGAGAAGCTCTGGGAGAGCAAGTCGAAAACGTGCGTGAATCGTCTCGGCTGACCGATAGTCCGTGCTGTTTGGTAAACCCACAAGGATCGGCCAGTTCGCAAATGCAGAAAGTTCTGAGCATGACCAACCAGAACTTTCAGATCACGAAACGGATATTCGAGATCAATCACAAGTCCCCGCTGATCGAAAGGTTGAGTGCGCTGAGTTCCAACTCCAAGCATGACGCCTTCATCAAGACTTGTGGCCAGCAACTGTTTTCGAACGCGCTCATACTGGACGGACTGACTCCCGATGCCGAAGAGATGACCGAACGGGTTCAAGGTTTCATGACAGAACTGGCTCAAACACGGTCGCCGCTGATACTCTAAAACCTCGCAAGGTAAACAAACTGAAACGAACATCGGGCACTGTTATTTTGGAGGCAAACACCTCAGACAGGCCACTGAATCTGGACGTAGGATCAAAAAACGCAGCTGTGATGGCTAAGCGATTTTTGAGTAGGCATGTGTACAATCACTTCGAATAAAATTCGAAGACAGTGGGCTTGGTGGCCAAGCACGCCTTTTTTTACCATGCCTGCCACCCTCTCTGGCTTATTCTGGATCCAGTCGCGTTAGCTGCGTGTATTCGTCCATCGTCAACGATGTCAACTCATCGTCGTCCTTTCTGAGCAGCAGGTGGTCAAACCAGTACTTGTCGTCCCAATTCCGCTCGCCATACTCGAGTCGCTCCTTCTTAACAACCGTCCCAACCGTGCACGTGTCGTGTTCTCGAAAACCGATCTTCAGGCGGTGAATCACTTCAACACGGTCTCCCGGCTGAATCTCGACGTAAACCTGTCGCATTTCTAATTCATTCATCGCGCCGATCTTGTGTCTTCCTAGGGCAACTTCCAAAACAGAATGCAATCACTTCTCTACTACTCGAATTCTTAATTGGTCAAGTTAGTTCATTCACCAACTGATCCTGTTACCAATCGGCAGTATCGGAATACGCGCTGAACTTGAACTCTCTCGCAACCATGACTATGCCGCCAATCACCAGCCTGCAACATGGCGATTTTCGAGTCGATTTAAAAAACGGCCAAACACTCGTGGAAAATGGCCTTTTTGTCCGAGAGTTTCCCAGGTGGCTACTCGGGCGCACGAATCCTTATCGGCTGAATTGTCTCACCTTGCGGACCTACCAAGTTAATTGCCTCCAAAATAACAGTGCCTGACGCTCGTTTCAGTGTCACCAGGGTGTTTGCGCTCGTGAGATGCTGGAGAACACCATAACAGGAGAATTAAACTCGAGCTACCGCCAATTGATCAAGCGAGAAGATCGGTGGTCCACCACACCGGGTAGTGACCAAGGCCGTGCGACATACGTGACGTTTCAACTGGCCGAGGTGGCCATCCCTCGTAAGTTGTTTCGGGCCATCCTCCGGAGGATTGCGAAGCTATCGGGAAGCGTTACAACTGCTACTCACGCCTTATGCACAAAAGAATATCCGTGTCGTAACTCCTGGACACAACGAGACTTAAAGAATCGGGACGACAGGATTCGAACCTGCGACCTCTTGACCCCCAGTCAAGCGCGCTAGCCAAGCTGCGCCACGTCCCGTCGTGCTGCCGATCTCGGATGTCTGAGATTGATTTGTGTCAATCGACACACCACCATATCACACCCAGTTATCGCAACCGTACACAGAAATTTCAAGAGGTTTCCCTCTCGCCTTCTGCCGTTGTTCCATGAGAAGATGAACAAGGACAATTCGGACTATTGCCAAACACGTCGCGAGAGCAGCCGTATTATGGCCATTCTTAAATATCCGGTTCAAATGGTTTTGCGTAACGCTCCCACAACTACAGACCGATACTTCACCATACGCCGAAATATTGCTAATGGCCTCACAAAAACTAACAGCACGTTTGACTTCTTGGTTCGTATACTTGAGTAGTCATCATGTGGAAACTCGACATTAATGACGATTGAGGAATCGCCTTATCGCTGAGTTAACAGGATTAGGCATTTCCATTGGAGACATATGTCCGGATTCTGCGATCACGACGAATTCGGACTGGTCGATGGACTCGGCGATTTGTTTCATCTCGGTTGCCGTCGCAATTATGTCTTGTTCCCCTACCACAACTAATGTTGGAACTTTGATGCGTGATAAGATGTCACGCGAATCAGGACGTTCCGCCATTCCGTGCAATACGACAGCGATGCTTCTTGGCTCTGTGGAATGAATCATGTCCCGTACGCTTTGGATGACTTCGCTGCGCCGTTTAATAGTGGATTCAGCGAACAATCTGGAAATGAGCGCCGTCGCAACGACCTTAGGCCCCTGTTGAATCACACGTACTGCCAACTTACGTCGTCTCTCAGCCACCTCCACCGTATCGGCAACCGCTCGTGTGTTGCACAGAATTAAGGACCGCAGGCGCTTGCTGTACTTTTGCACAAATTGCCAAGCGATGTAGCCGCCCATCGAATGTCCGCAAAACGAAATCGGTTCGCGCACATCCAGCGCATCGATCAGAGCATTTAAATCGTCGGCGAATTGGTCCATAGTCACCGTGCCATTGGCCATGCTGCTTTGGCCAAATCCGCGTAGATCAGGCGCAATCACGCGAAAGTCGTCTTCGAGCTCATTGAGTTGCGCTTGCCACATCGAATGACTAAGTGGAAATCCGTGGACGAACAGAATGGGAGGTCCCTGTCCACGATCGACGACATTCAGCTCTGCGCCGCTGATCTTGATCCGTTTCACAATTCCCGTCACTCGTGTCTCTTGTCGCGTGTCGCCATTGAAGCTGGACAGGCTATCTGGGTCAAGTCAACCGGTGTCTCATGAAACCATTCAGATGCAGATTATTCTGGTCGAATCACTTGTAATTTTTCAGCTTCACATCGGCACGTTTCAGTCAATTCGTTATACTCCGCCTCTCGGATCCGTTCTGAATTCTTAGGTGCGTAGAAAAACCACAACCAGCGTGATCGGTAGAGTCCGTGGATGACTCAATCTTTTGAGCGTGAACATCGAGTTGCCGTTGAAGCCGTGCGTACGGCGACGACAGTCTGTCGTCGCATTCAGGCGGGCATCGCCAACGATGTGCTGCAAAAACACGATTGCAGTCCAGTGACAGTGGCTGATTTCAGCAGCCAAGCCCTCATCTGCCGGCAGCTCGCAGCCGAGTTTCCGGACGATCCGATTGTGGGCGAAGAGGATTCGTCGGAATTAAGACGACAACAGAACGTTGATTTCTCCGAACTAATTGTCGACGAGTTCAACCAGCTGAGCATTTCGTCTGACCTCGACGAAATTTGCGGTTGGATCGATCGTGGACGAGCTGAACATTATTCCGATCGTTTTTGGACTCTTGATCCAATCGACGGCACTAAGGGATTCTTACGCGGTGAACAATATGCAATTTCACTGGCCTTGATTGTTGAGGGAAAAATTAAAGTTGGTGTCCTGGGTTGTCCAAAATTACCGCTTCAGCCGAATTCCGAACAACCGTGTGGTGCGATGTTTTTTGCAATTCGCGGCCAGGGAAGCTACGTGATGCCGTTCCACAGTTTCAAACATCCGGTCGGAATTCGTGTGAGTCAAACGGACGATTTCTCTGACATTCAGCTATGTGAATCGGTCGAATCTGCCCATACAGCGCACGACCGATCTAAGGTGATGGCACAAGACCTGGGAGTAACACGACCGGCGGTCCGAATGGACAGTCAAGCCAAGTATGCCGTCGTGGCTCGCGGTGAAGCAGATGTCTATTTAAGGTTGCCTACTCGAGACAACTACTACGAGAACATCTGGGACCATGCCGCAGGCGTGTTGATTGTCGAAGAAGCTGGCGGTACGGTGACGGATGCAAACGGAGAACTGTTAGATTTCACACACGGGCGCGAACTCGTAGCCAATCGAGGTGTCATCGTAACAAATGGCTTATTGCACGATCGAGTGCTAGAAGCTGCACAAACTACAAGGGTTCTGCCAGCTGATACGGAATAATGCGGGGCAATAAAAATCAAAGTAGCCGTCTCACTCCGCGTAATGAGGCCGCTTCAGGCATAGCGTGAAATGTTTATTTATAGTGTCCGCCTTTAGTCGCGAAGGCCCGAGTGAATCGGGTCACAAGCTCGGAGCGTGACGGCTACTTGGATGACTTCATCTTTGTTCGCGGACAAGATCGAGACGGAATGACATGGAATCACAGGTTGCGATAACACTGGGCGTTCTAGTCGCAGTGGTCCTGGCGCTCTGTTTGCTGCGCAGCGGACCAGATTTAGTTTTGTTAGGTGGGCTGACCGTGCTGCTAATCGTTGGCATCATAACACCTCAAGAGGCACTGGCAGGTTTCGCCAACGAGGGTTTAGTGACCATTGCGGCGTTGTTCGTCGTTGCGGAAGGCTTGCGGCAGACTGGCGGGCTGAACTTTCTAGGGCAGCACCTCTTGGGTCAGCCAACGTCTCTGGGTGCGGCACAAACGCGTGTCATGATCCCTTCGGCCATGGCCAGCGCTTTCTTGAACAACACTCCGGTCGTTGCCATGATGATGCCTGTGATCAGCGACTGGGCAAAGAAGCATCGTCTTTCTGTGTCGCATCTGCTGCTGCCCCTTAGTTACGCAGCTATTCTGGGGGGAATGTGCACGCTGATCGGAACCAGCACTACGTTAGTCGTACACGGATTATTGATTGAAACACATGGTCACCGGTTGGGAATGTTCGAAATCGCTGCAGTCGGATTCCCAATCGCTGTTGTTGGGATTGTTTACCTTTCTGTTTGTGCTCGTTGGCTTCTGCCCGAACGCAAACCGGCAATCACTCCCCTAGACGACCCGCGTGAGTATTCGGTCGAGATGCTGGTCGAACCTGGCTCACCACTCGTCGACAAAACCATCGAAGAAGCGGGATTACGACATCTGCCGGGAATGTACTTAATGGAAATCGACCGCGAGGGACACGTCTTAGCCGCAGTTTCTTCAGACGAACGGTTGTGGGCAAACGACCGGCTGGTGTTCGTAGGGATCGTCGAATCGGTTGTGGATTTACAGAAAATCCCTGGGTTAAAGACCGCTGCCGATCAATTGTTTCAACTGGACGAGCCGCGTTCCGAGCGTCGCTTGATCGAGGCAGTTGTTTCGAACAGTTATCCGTTCAATCACATGACAATTCGCGATGCGAAATTTCGCAGCCACTACAACGCGGCTGTGATCGCCGTCGCTCGCAATGGTCAACGCATTCGTAAGAAGATCGGCGATATCGAAATCTGCCCGGGAGATACACTGCTGTTGGAAGCTCACGGATCGTTCCTGAAACAGCAGCGCAATTCGCGCGACTTTTTCCTGGTCAGCGAGCTCGAGAATTCGACACCGCCACGTTACGAGCAGGCCTGGGTGGCTCGATCGATACTTCTGGGCATGGTGGTAGTTGTAGGGTTCGGTTTGATCAGTATGCTCAAAACCGCAATGCTGGCCGCCGGACTTATGGTTGTCACTCGATGCTGTCTGGGCGGCGAAGCCAAGCGATCGATTGATTGGGGAGTGCTATTGGTCATTGGAGCAGGTTTGGGCCTGGGCAAGGCCTTGGAGTTGACTGGCTCGGCCAAGAGTATCGCCGATGTCACAATTGGGATGGTCGGCGATCATCCACATCTGATTCTAGCCGTCATCTATGCGGTCACAATGCTGTTTACAAATCTGATTACCGCAAAGGCGGCGGCAGTATTGATCTTTCCGATTGCGATGGCAACAGCCAGCCATTTAGGTGTCGACTATATGGCATTCGCGATCGCCGTGATGGTCGCTGCCGCGGCCAGCTTTGCCACGCCGATCGGCTATCAAACTAATTTGATGGTCTTCGGACCTGGTGGATACCGCTACAGCGACTATCTGCGAATCGGCGGCCCGCTGAGTTTAATTGTTTGGGCAATCACGGTATTGCTTGCGCCGTTGGTCTGGCCATTTGAGTAGGCTTTGTCTCAAGAATGTGGGTTCAAGCATCACATTTTTGGCCAAAGGCCATATCTATCAGTGCGATGATGCCTGAATCCCTACGGTGAACATGGCCCTCGACCGAAAGTTACGCCGTTTCAAGCAGTTCAGTGACGACACGCGATTTAGAGACTCTTGAGTCGGTCAGCGATTCCTCAAGGTTGTTATGTTTATAGGTCAACTTATTCTGGTCGAGCCCCAACTGGCCAAGAATGGTGGCAAGTAAATCGATGACGCTCACCTTGTCGACTACAGCGCGGTATCCTACTTCGTCGGTGGCACCGTGCACATGCCCCGACTTAAAACCGCCGCCAGCAACGAGGGCGGTAAATCCGTGCATATTGTGATCGCGACCGGTACCGCCCTGAGAAGTCGGGAGGCGGCCGAACTCACCGATCCACACAACAATTGTGTCTTCCAATAGACCGCGTCGCTTCAGGTCCGCGATCAGCGCGGCCGACGGCCGGTCGACGGCCGCGCAAGTCTCGGGAAGACGCTTGCGAAGATGGCTATGGTGGTCCCAGGTGTTGCGAGGCTTGTTCATAATCTGGACGAAGCGAACTCCGGCCTCAAGCAACCTTCGCGCCATCAGACACTGCGTTCCATACGCCTCTGTGACTGGGTTATCCAGACCGTAGAGTCGTCGTGTCTCAGCCGTTTCGCCCGAAAGGTCGAGATGTTTTCCCGCTGCGAGTTGCATCCTCGCTGCCAACTCGTAGTTGCGAATGCGCGTCTCCAACTCCGAGACGTGCGGAAAATGCTGCCGATACTGCTCGTTCATCTTGCTGATTAAGTTCAAGTCATGTCGGTCGGACCCTTTGGCCATTGGTTTGGCCGCATGAAGATTCAAAACCGGCGAGCCGATGGGCCGGAATTCCGTTCCGCGATAAAGAGCAGGAAGCCAGCCGTTATCCCACAAGGCCGCTCCCGCCGCGTTGTGGCCTTCAACATCCGGAAGGACGACAAAAGCGGGCATGTTTTGATTCTCAGTGCCCAGAGCGTAGCTGACCCACGAACCGAGGGTCGGTCGACCGAATTCAAGCTTTCCGGTAAACAGAATCAACGGTGCACCGGCATGACATGGGTCGAACGTATGCATCGAACGAATCACACACATGTTGTCCACTTGGGAGCCTAAATGCGGCACCACCTCGGAGAAGGCAATTCCCGACTCGCCCCTGGGGCGAAAACTGAATGGACTAGCCATCAGCGGCTCGCGGGGGCGCCCTTGCAGGCTGTCGATCGCCACATCCTCGCAATGCCGTCTGTGTAGATCCGGTTTGGGGTCGAACAGGTCCATATGACTCGGACCGCCCGACTGCATTAGCATGACCACACGTTTGGCCCGGGCCGGGAAATGACTAGACCTGGGCAACAAGTCCATCGCTCGAGGCGATGAGTCAATCTGGTCGGCAAGCAGTCCGTCCTGTTTCAGAAGAGTTGCCAAAGCCAGCGTACCGAAACCGAGACTGGACCGCTCTAAGAATTTTCTTCGAGATAAATACAAGGTCTGGTTCATGGTTAGACTTATTCAATGTAGAGAAATTCGGTCGAATTGAACAGGGCGCGACACAAATGCATTAGCGCTTTT
>CAUZSN010000001.1:0-76765 GCA_963582345.1 Planctomycetota bacterium | reverse complement strand
CGAAGATCCGAAACAAGACGAAGTTCGAAACGGGCCGCGACGTCGGAGACCAGCTCGACGACAGTAATCTCGAATCCGATTCAACGTCTCTGCTAACCAGAATGTCATAAGTTGCTGAAGAGCAGTTCCGGTCATTTTTGACGAGGCGGGCAATGTCGAGTGACAAGATCAAACGACGTGTGTGGCAGTGTCCCGGTTGCGAGCGACGCTTTACCATACCTGCCAACGACGCTGATCCGGCGGAATGCCCAAATTGTCGCAAGATTCGAGAAGGCAACTCCGGTCATCCGGTCGAAGACCCGCAACGTGGACTACAGCAGGATCGCGCCGTCACGTCGCATCCCCGCATAACCGGTGTTGCTGCGCACAGTTTTGGTATCGCATTACTGGTTCTGGGAATCATCTCGTTATTTATTTACTGGCTTTGGAGCATTGATATCGCTCTTATCGCTTTTGGCGGTCTCGGACTCCTGCTTGGCAGCATTGGGTTTGTTTTTGTCATTATCGCCTGCCGCAAAGGAACCGTGTTTAGTTATTCGATAGTCGGAATTACCTTACGTGTTATCGCATTAATTATCGTAAGTGTTATCGCATTAATTGCTGGTGCGCTCATTTGGGTGTTTACTACGATCGAGTTCATTAAAGGTGAATACAACAAGACGATCGAGGATCACAACCAAGCCATCCGACTGGATCCAAACGACGCGTCGGCCTACTTCTGGCGCGGCTGGGCTTACGAACAAAAAGGCGACCAGCAGAAAGCAAAAGCCGACTTCAACAAAGCTGAATCACTGGGAGGGAACCTTATCGACTACTTCAGAGAAGACTGACTGGTAAAAGCGTCGCTACGTTTCCGGCAGCACTCCCGGGACAAGAATCCGAAAGCTGAATTTCTGTTGCAGATTTTTGAGGGCAATTAATATCCATAGGGACGAACAGGGGGGTGCGGGTCAAATTTCCGAAAGGGTCAAACCAGACTGCCTTAAGCGGTTTGCTTTCGTTCAATCCCATAGCCACAGCCCCTCTTCCAACCTGCCGTCTGATGTAGGCGTTGCTGTACTACTTTATCGCGTTGAGACTGCGCCAGTAGACTATTGTTGCAATTCATACATTCCGCTTGAGGTAGCGTTGCCACTTGAGCTGCGTGGTGTCTCAGTCGTATTATTTGGAAGATTGATCAGACTGAAACCAGACTAGAACGGTAGTTGTCAGTCGGTGACATCGGCTGCACGGACCATTGCTACGACGTGCAGCTTTCATCGCTTCGGGCAGGTTGGGCCACTGCTCGATGACGACTTGCAAATCGAAGTCTACAAGGCTGTTTTCTGCAGAGAATGCGTCGGATTCTGCGTCGCCCCCCTTGGAAATTCGCGTTTTCCCCGAGTTTGGATGGGGTGGTTCAAGTCCCCGATCCTCCACTTGGTGAATCGACAAGTCATCGCAATCATTCGCAACTCCTTGCCATACAGCGGTTCTTTCATCGGCTGCTAAATCATCTTGTGAGTTCGCACAAAACCATACGGCAGGTTGCTGCACCCGATTCTGCGTCGCCTATAAATCATCCGTGACAGCCCATTCGCCTGACGACGTCAAAGACCAGTGATCGAATAATGAAACTCAGCCCCCTAGGCCAGACTTGAGTGGCTGCTGAGGACTTCTGGACTTTGTCGCTTCCGTCGACGTACCGTCGGACTTGAGCTTTTGGAAAACGATAATGTGTTGACGCGGAAGCACATCGATCGTTTCGATCCATTTCAATCCAAATACGGACTGCCCAATTTCTTTCTTGACTTGAGCTTCGGTCATTTTATGCACCAACTTGATGGGCACCGTGGGATCTTCTTTGCGATACTCGACAATTGCGACGCGGCCGCTTGGTTTCAGGGCCTTTGAAACTTCGAGCATCATTTCGAACGGAAATATAAATTCGTGATACACGTCGACCATGATGACCAAATCAATGGATTTCGGTTTTAGTCGCGGCGACTTGATTGTCCCCTTGACCAACTTGACGTTCGTAATTCTCAATTGATCGAGTTTCTTGCGAAGTAGCTTCAGCATTTCCTGCTGGATATCGACGGCGATCACCTGTCCACCCGGCAGCAGATGCTCAGCCATCAACACAGTGACCACTCCGCTACCGGCCCCAATGTCAGCGACAATCATCATCGGTTTCAATTTCAGGGATTTGATTAACAGCGACAAGTTTTCTTCTTGCTCGCGAATCCGACGTTCTAGCCATTGTGCTCCAGACCCTTGAAAGCCGTACCCCATTACACTGGCAATCTCGCGACCCAGATAGAATTTTCCGATGCCGTCTGGGTCATGGATGTGCCGGAACGTATATCGAGTTTTTCTTCCCTTTGCGTTGACACCCGCTTTGTTCTGACGGTCGTTCTTTTTCGCCGACTTAGACTTTTTTCTGAAACTTGCTCGTACTTGTTCTGATGCCGACAGGCCAGAATCGCACAGGCCACCAATGACCAGTACGACGGCACATCGAAACCACAATTCCAGCCAATTTGACTTCATTTCGATCTCGCCTGGCCAGTCTTGGTCGAGCGACTAGCTGTTCGCGTCAATAGTAGCGATTCCGCGACGACCGATATCATATTCGTCCGACGGCTATTCGACACTTGCGACAAATCAATAATGGACCCTGTTTTTGACGAACTCGACGCACCTTGGAAAACGCTGAGAAAAAGCGTGAAGGCCATACCGTGTATGTGAAACTATAATTGTTAATCTGGACAGCCCAACGATCATCGGTGTGCCGAAAAATACCGACCAGGTAATCGCATTTCGTCAGGCTCACGATGGGGGTATCTACAAGTATCTTCTTCGGATCGTCGCTTGACTCAACGCAGCAAACGCACCCTGGTACAAAGGGGGAAAGAGTGGGTCACTCTTTATCGCGTTCCCTGAGAGCCTGAGAAACGCTCAAAGCAAGCACAGAACCAATGAAGCAAGTAGCAACTACTCCCCACGCTGGCGCAAGGAGTGTGCTGCTAATCGCGCCCCATACCATTGCCATTGTCAGAACTGCTCCGAGTACGAGACAGACAATGCACATAACGTAACAAGACTTGTTTACCTTCTGCACGTTCATCTACGTCCTCCTGACATAGAATGTTTTCGGGTAGCTTTACGTACGTGTCAGTCATCAGCCTAGTATCTGACGCACTATTCAGGCCAAGTCAATCCGGCACGACATGATACGGGTTAGGAGGTTCGACTGACGACGCCAGACAGCAGCCTGGGGCCCCCTGGATCTTGCCGCACTTCACGCAATTCGCAGCGTTCTTATCGCAGCACTGCGTGCTGCCCTTGACTTGGCCGCAACCGGCACACAGCATCGCATCCGTCCCTTTAGAGATCTTGCAGCAGCCAGGCGCTCCGACGGTCAGACTACATTTCTGGCAGCTGACTGCGTCCTTGGCACAGCAAAGTTTGCTTCCTTTGATCTGTCCGCATCCTCCACATAGCACAATTGCGGCGGTAGCTTGCCCGTCAACCACATCGCTTGCAGCATCATGATCGTCGTGGTCACCTTTAGCTGCCTCGCCGATTACGTTCGCGTCTTGAGCACCGTCTTCACCATTGTACGTGTCGTGGTCTGTGCTCTGTTCACTCTCCAACGCTGGTTGGCTACATCCGCAGGATAGAACAGCCATCAATAACACAAGGGGCATGAACGATTGTAAAACTCGCATAGCTGGCTCCTTTAACATAAACGGCGGGGAATCGCGGCCAATCGACACGGAAAAGCCACACGAACCGATTAGACAAACTTGATGCTACACCACCTCTCAAAAAAAATGCAAGAGCTTGATGAATTGATGAAGCCTGATGCTATCTGGCGGCTCGACACCGTGTTTCGAGTCTTTAGAAGACTAGAATTTGTGACCTTTGGTCTGTTATAAAATAGGTACGAAGCGAACTACCTATCTATGGCACGGCCATTCTGAAATATACCGGTTCAAATGGTTCTTCCGTGACCTTTCCGGGGCTACGACTGGACACGATGAAGTACCTGCGGC
Source organism: Planctomycetota bacterium (assembly GCA_963582345.1). Classification (GTDB taxonomy): domain Bacteria; phylum Planctomycetota; class Planctomycetia; order Planctomycetales; family Planctomycetaceae; genus CAUZSN01. Next base: position 72,725 of record CAUZSN010000001.1, on the reverse strand, counting down.
AGAACTGCAGCCAGTCTCTCGAGGTTTTACTCGGTCACTCCCAATGATTTCAACTGTTGGTTACGCACATCATAATCAATTATCCGGGGCAAGGGTTCAAAACGGCAAGCACTTTGACGGGAAAATGTTCGTCTGGTTCCGCGACATCATTTTGACCGCTTCGGTAGCTGTTCTGTCATGCTCGTTGGTTGGTACGGCCTCAGCAAAAACAAACCTGACACCGCATGATCCAGCGCAACTGATCCATGAAGTTCGTCAACTTTTCGCTACGAAGTGCTTGGATTGCCATGGTTCGACGGGATCCGTTGCTTGGATGGATCTGTCCGACAGAGGGTCGTTCTTTCGCCCGCTTCCGTCAGGCGAGGTACCTGTGGACGCGGGTAAACTTGAACAAAGCGAACTTCTAAGACGTGTCTTGGCAACCGATTCCGAGCGGATGCCGCCAGCCGATGAAGGAATTGCCCTGAGCAAATCCGAGATCACCCTGCTTCGACGTTGGGTCGTCGCTGGCGCACCGTGGGACCGGCATTGGGCCGATATTCCACCCACATGTCCGGATATTCCAGCCATCCGAAATGCCCAATGGTGTCGTTCAAAAATTGATCACTTTGTGCTGCGTCGATTGGAGCAAGAAGGACTTGTACCCAATCCGCAAGCAGATTGGGCAGTTCTTATTCGCCGCGTGTATTTGGACCTGATAGGTATGCCTCCGACCGTGAAAGAACTAGATCGCTTTCTGAGCCAGCCATCAGATACTGCCTACGAGAAACTAGTCGACGAGCTACTGGATTCACCTCATTTCGGAGAACGCTGGGCTCTCTGGTGGCTCGACTTGGCACGCTACGGCGATAGCAATGGATTCGAGCGCGATCGATTTCGCGAGATGTGGCCGTATCGGGATTGGGTGGTGAACGCCTTCAATAACAACATGCCCTTCAATCAATTCACGATCGAGCAGCTCGCCGGAGATCTATTGCCCGACAAGTCGGAACAACAACTGATTGCAACCGCATTCCATCGCAACACGATGATTCACGATGAAGGCGGAGCAAAAGAGGATGAATTTGGCGACCGCGTGCTAAAGGATCGTCTCGAAACAACGGCGCTTGTCTGGTTGGGCGCAAACATAAACTGTGCACAGTGTCACAATCATAAGTTCGATCCATACACCCAAGAAGACTACTACCAACTCTATGCGTTCTTTGTTGGAACGACCGAGCGCTATACGAGAGACGGTAGAGACCTTCTTGGTGCAGTTGGTGCCGAGACAATGTCACCTAGATTTCAATGGCAATTCTTCAACTCGCCAATCAACAACGATGATTATTCTTACTTCGATCAGCAATCGTACGGCTCGCTGGTCGTCGACAAAGGCCCAGATCAACTGGTCGCCATGGAAAAGCTTTTTGACACTCTGAAAACGCAAGAAACCCTGCTTTCTATAGCGAGCACGTTGGAAGAAAATATGTATCTGGACCGAACTGGTATTTGGAGGAGCCCTCTCTGGTACGTCACAGCATTGTTAGTTTTAACGTCGTTCCTACTAGCCTATGGAAGAACTCGCAAGTTGCCTTGGCGCCTATTCCAAGTCTGTGCCGGCGTAAGCTGCCTGTTCGTAACGGGGCTTTGGATTTTGAGTTCGACCGTCAATCGGCTTCAAGTGAAAATTGCTGATCACAAGTACGAACATCTTCATCAGGTGCTCGTTATGCGACAAAAGGCTAATGTCAAGTGTGAAACACACATTCAACTCGATGGCAATTTTCTCCGGCACGGTAAAGCGGTCTCGGCCAACGTACCAGAAAACTTCGGGCTTTCCTTCGATGGTCCTTCCAGTCGACTCGGTCTGGCTCGCTGGCTGGTCCATCCAAGGAACCCTCGAACATCACGAGTCATCATGAACCATGTTTGGAGCGAACTCTTTGGCCAAGGCATCGTCCGAACCCGTGGCGAATTCGGTGTAATGGGAGAGTGGCCGACACACCGACAGCTTTTGGACTGGCTGAGCTGCGAATTTGTTGATCAAGGCTGGAATGTAAAATTGATGGTTCGTAGTATCGTCCTCACGGCAGTCTATCGACAGTCATCTGTAATCCAGCCGCATGTGTTCAAGCGTGACCGATACAATCGCCTGTTAGCACGGGCTTCACGGTTTCGACCTCGAGCCGAAATCGTTCGCGATAGCGCGCTTGTTGCCGGCGGAATTCTGAATCGCCAGATCGGCGGGCCGAGTGTGTTTCCACTACAACCTCGTTCGGCTTGGATGGGTCCTCCTTTCTACGGTACTGGTTCGCTCCCGCACTACCCAACCAGTTCTGGATCGAATCGTTTTCGCCGGGGACTTTATACTTTTGTGCGACGTGCAAGCCCGCATCCCTTCTCAACAGTGTTCGACGCTCCTGATCGACGCCGATGCACCGTACAACGTCAGCGAACCAATACACCCCAACAGGCTCTAACAACTTTAAATGAACAAACGTTTCTTTGGGCAGCTGGGGGACTAGCGGAAAACATGCGAGCTTTTTGTGGTGACACCAGAAAAAAAATCGAGTGGGGCTATCGACGTTGCACTGCGAACCGGCCCACTCAGAAAGAAGTCGATATCCTCCACTCGGTGTTAAATTATTCCGATGGGTACTTTGAATCAGAACCGGGGAAAGCGAAAGAGTTTGTTTCGACTTGTCTGACCGATTGGTTCGATTGTCCGCATGATCAATTACCGAACCTTGCTGCCTGGTGTGTTGTGGGCAACACGTTGTTGAATCTTGATGCAACGCTGATGCGAGAATAATCGAACTCCGGACCAGCGTAGTCGATATGGGTTAAGAACCGGAGCGATTCTTTCAGTCGAAAGGCAACCTTATGTCCCACTCTTCGCAACAACCACCGCAACCGCAGACGTCGCCGAGTACTTCAGACGCGCTTCAGTTGTCGCGGCGAGATCTGTTGTTCGGTTCAGCCGTACACCTCGGAGGCATCAGCTTGGCCTGCCTGCTGAACGCAGACGGGTGGGCTCAGGATGCCCCCCCGTCTGGCAACTCCAAGCAGTTGCCGCATTTCAAACCACGGGCTCGCCAAGTGATCTTTCTCAACATGGTGGGTGGTGCCTCCCAATTAGACATGTTTGAGCACAAACCGCTTTTGCGGAAATTCGACGGTACGCCGCTTCCTGAATCCCTCACACAGGGAGAACGGTTTGCCCAAGTGGACCCTCGGTCGACCGTATATTCATCGCCATACGAATTTCAGCGATCTGGTCAAGCGGGTATGTGGGTCTCGTCCTTGCTACCCAGTTTTCCAGACATTACTGACGACATTTGCATGATTCGATCGCTCCGCTGCAAAGAGATCAATCATCCGTCGGCGCAATTACTGCTTCAGACAGGTTTCCCGCGTGGTGGTCGACCGTCCATTGGTGCCTGGTTGTCGTACGGACTTGGGACAGAAAACGCTAACCTGCCAGCATATGTCGTACTTCGATCAGGCGCAGTTCAGTTCTGTGGACAAGAATGCATCTCAAATGGTTTTTTGTCCGGACGACATCATGGACTGGTTCTTAACTCCAAAGGCGAACCCGTTTATTACCTGAACAATCCGCCGGGAATGACACGCAAGGTCCGCGGATTGACCATCGACGCGATTTCGCGAATCAATCAAAATCGCCATGCATTAGTCAACGATCCGGAAATCCAAACTCGCATATCACAGTATGAACTCGCCTTTCAGATGCAAACGGCGGTTCCCGAACTCACCGACTTCAGCGGCGAAAAGGCCGCAACTTTCAAAATGTACGGGATTCAGGACGCCCGTACGCCGTTCGCGCGAAACTGTTTGATGGCTCGGCGGTTGATCGAGCGGGGTGTGCGATTCGTTCAATTAGACCACGGTGACTGGGATCTCCACAACAGTTTGGAGACCCATTTGCCCAGACTATGTCGAGAAACCGAAAGAGCGTGCGTCGCCTTGGTGAAAGACTTAAAACAACGCGGCCTGCTCGACTCGACACTGGTCATTTGGGGAACTGAGTTTGGGCGAACTCCCATGCGCCAAGAGCCGTTTGACCGAACCCAGATCCGTCAAGACACAATCGGGCGAGGCCATCACAAGACGTTTACGATTTGGATGGCTGGCGGAGGTTTGAAAGCTGGATTCCTGTACGGTGAAACCGATGAATTCGGTTACGCACCGATTTCGAATTCGATGGAAATCCATGATCTTCAAGCAACGATTCTGCACCTTTTAGGGATCGATCACACGAAATTCACGTTCCAACTTCGCGGACGATCCTATCGGCTGACAGATATTGGCGGCACCGTACACTCGGAATTGTTTGCTTGACTTACGAGACTTCAGCAAAAATTTTTCTTTGATCATTGTACAACTTCGACATCAGTAGCAGCCTTGTTCTCAATTGATTTTTTAGCAGCAGACTGCTGTAAAGCTTTGAGATTTTTTTCTGCTTCTGCCGCTTCTTGTTGAAGATTGGTGGCCTTTTCCGCGGCCGCGTCGGCTGCCCTTTGATCGCCGTCTGCTTGTTCTTTCGCTTTGGTAGCAACCTTCTGAAGTTCGATCGCTTTCTTTTGAGCGCTTTCAGCCGCATTGTTGGCATTGGTGGCCTTCTTCGCTGTCGCGGCGGCCTGTTTCCTAGCGGCCTCGATTTTCTTTTTCAATGCCGCGACCTGTATCTTTGTGTCCTCGATTTCCGCGGCTTCAGCTTCTACCGCCCGTTTTTTTTCGATTTCAGACCACCTTTGCTCCTCATCAGGATCTGGTATCACTTTGACGCCAGGAACCGCCTGCTTCAGTTTTCGAATGCTGACAACCGAGATCTTCGTCTTCCAGACAAAAACCTTTTTCAGCTTCTTCAATCCGGACAATTGTTCGAGTCCCTTGTCGGTTATTTGAGTCCCGTAAAGATTGATGTACTCCAAATCGCTGAATCCCTTCAGGTGTTGCAGACCTTTATCGGTAATTTTTGTCTCCGCAAGATGCAGTCGGGACAAGCCTGTCAGCCCGGAAATATTGGCCAGCCCTTTATCGGTGATGTCGGTCCCGCGCAGGTTTAATTCATGAACGCGCTTCAACTGCTTCAGAGGTACTAGGGACGCGTCCTTTATAGGCTTGTCCGACAAATGGTATGCGACAGTCAATCGATCACCTTGTTTAGCGACCTCCATCACCCAACCACCGAACGCGCGAATTGCGGCAATGGCCTGTTTCTCAACCGGCGTTCGCTCCGTGCTGTTTTCCTCCTGAGCGTTTGCGCCAGTGGCGCCGAACACAAAACATGTCAACGTCAGGACGGTGAACACCCTGTACATAACTGAACCCTCCAACACTCATTGTTCAATCACTGGAAATGCAGTCAATTAAAAGGGCCTTTAATTCTACCAACTACACATCTTCAACGGAATTTAGTCTGCATGGCTGCGAAATCCGTGAAAAGAAATTCGACGCTGAAATTCCGCACTGCTGACTCTGTACATGCCCAACGCTTCCTCTTGCCTTCCAGTTGCCATTTGTCATACAACTCTGCATCCCAAGATGAACGCACAATGCGTTGTGTCACTTCAAGCCAACCACTGAGTGGTTGTCACGACTAACCGCGTTTAGGAAGGGAGGATGATGTCATGAGCAACCAACACCAATTGCTGCCATTGATTGGTCTATGTTTGATTATCGCAGTAATCACGGCAGGTTGCAGTGACGACGAGCAAACCACGAACGACAGTCCACCCTCCGTCGAGTCCAACACACAGTCGGGCAAAGATCACACACCAATGGAACAATATAGCAACGTTTCATCAGAATCATCCGTCACTGGATTCAATAAAAAGATCCTGCCAACCGCATCCATCGGCAACAACGGTCAGGCCAAGCCTGCCACAAAGACTGTAAGCCAGCCGGAAGAAGGCAGTGCCGAATGGCATGTACGTGAAATCACAACTATGCGGCTGCGGCCATTTCCTGAGTCCGATGATCTGGAACACCAAAAGACTGCCCGCCGTGAACGCAATTTGAAAATCGTTGAGTTAGCTACCCGAGCGATCGCGCTGACGCATAAAGACTCGCAGAGAGAACGTCTCTTCAATGTCGCCGTGCATCACCTGATGGATGCGGAACGTCAATTGGCCCAACAGGGTGATTCACAGAACATCGAGGCTATGTACGAACACGCCGCGGACCTGTTTCAGCGGGACCCCGCTTCGAAAGCAGCAGCTGAAGCGGCCTATATTCTGGCCGAATTCGCTCACGCGAAATCCCAACGGTACGCAATTCAGGAACCGCGTTGGCTACAGGAATTCGCTCGTCAAGCCAGATTGTTTTCCACCAATTTCCCGCACGAGGAACACCGCGCAGTTTCCTTGCTTCTTGTGGCCGGACAAAGTTGTGAACTGCATCGAATGAGTGAAGAGGCAATCGCGTGTTTCACGACAATTCAACAAAATTTTCCAAAAAACCCAAGAGCAACACAAGTCGTTGCTGATCTGCGCCGCCTAAACCTGAAAGGCAAACAAGTCGACTTGGCCGGCCCAACAATTAACGGCTCATACGTACAAATTGACGACTTTCGAGGAAAAGTGGTGCTCGTCGTTTTTTGGGCGACAAACGCGAAACCATTCTTGGACCAATTTCCACAACTGCAGGATCTAATTAATAAACTCGACGCAAACCGGTTCGTTGTTTTGGGAGTAAACTTCGATGAAGACGAACCGTTGGTGGCCACTTTTCTGGAAAAGAACTCAATCAGTTGGCCTCAGATCTTCTTCACTGATGCCAAACGTCGCGGCTGGTACAATCCAATCGCGTCGCATTACGGCATCCGCAACATTCCGATGTTTTGGTTGGTCGCACAAGACGGAAAATTTGTCGATTACATGGTCGACTTGAACTCACTGGAATCAGATGTGCGTGTACTGTTGGATCGCGATCGTCTCGCAGAAAATTGAGTCGAACTAGTGATTTCTCGGCTCCGGCCGAGACCCGGAACAACCTGACTAGAACGTGAAACCTCATAATTGAACGGACCGAAGTCTCGCGCCACCGATGCTTGAAGTTGACGGCTCCCTGCTAAGGCAACCGAGACACTAATCGATTAATATGAACAGATGTTATAAGATTTTTATATTAATACGATTCAGTCTTGATTTGATTTCGGAGAAGTGAGATTCTGCTGAGCTAGGTTGGATAACACTGTCACCAACTTGATATCAGGAGCTCTCTACAGAAATACTATCCGAACTGCTAAGTCGCCGATTCGACTGTCGACCCGCATGAATGAATGGATCCGCTAATGGAATCTTTTTTGGGCTAATTGACGGAATTAAACAAAAGGGCGAGGTCGTGGCAAACAGCAAGACGTCGACGCTGACATCGCGTCAGCGTCAAATTTACGAATTTCTAAAGGACAAGATTCTGGATCGCGGCTACGGTCCAACCGTTCGCGAGATCGGGAGTGCGTTTGGAATTCGTTCGCCAAACGGCGTAATGTGCCATTTGAAGGCCTTAGAGAAGAAAGGCCTGATCACGCGTGAATCACGCATGTCACGTGCCATTCAATTGACCGAACGGCCGCTTCCTAGTACCAGCTTGTCGCTTGCCGGTCGAATTGCCCTCCATAGTCCTTTGTTGTCTATTGGGGTGCAGGAACAAATTGACTTCAGCACACTGTTCGCATCAAACCACGTTTGCCTGCGCGTCGACGACGATTGCCTGATTGAAGATCAAATCGCAGCTGGCGACTATCTGATAGCCAGAAAGCAACAATCCTACCGCGATGGCGATAGCATCGTCGCTACTGTAGACAGTCGAAAAATCGTGGTCCGACGATACCATCAAGATACCAATGGCATTCGCCTGGATTCAATCAGATCCGACAGATCGTCGATTTCTTCCAGCTCCATTGAAGTGATTGGCATCCTCATCGGAGTCATCCGACGACAGCAAATTGAGATTCCCGAATCGAGAATCAAGGATCCAAAGGCCACCGAATGTCACTAGAAGCTCGATCTTAGACATTCGAGGCTTTCACCCCGCGACCGCCTGCGACTGATACTGATTTAGTTTGTTGTAAAGCGTCTTCAGCGCGATCCCCAATTCTTTTGCGGTTTTGGGCTTGTCGCCATTGTGCTTATCGAGCACTTGATAAATAGCTTCCATTTCGATTTCGCGTAGCGTCTTTGATTCGCCCGACTCCAACATGGCGACCGCTGGTTTCGCTCGGCGTTGGTTCTGGCCAATACTCGTCGGTAGGTGTTCGACAGTAATCATTTCGCCACCGGAAAGAATAATCGCATGCTCCAAGGCATTGGCCAATTCACGAACGTTTCCAGGCCAGTCGTGGTTAATCAACCTATCAGTCGCCTCGCTTGCCAAAATGTCTTGCGGAACACTGGGGCGCTTCAGTTGACGGGCAAGCAGGTAAAGCGCCAGTGCGGGAATATCCTGTTTTCGTTGACGCAACGGTGGCAAACAGATTTCAAATGTGTTGACTCGAAAGAATAGATCCTCGCGAAATCTTCCTTCCTGAACCAATACCTGCGGACTGCGGTTTGTCGCACAGACGACACGAACGTCAACCTGAAACGATTCGTTTTCGCCGACCCGCCGTACCTCGCCCGATTCTAAAAATCTTAGCAGCTTCACCTGCATGGCCTTACCTAACTCGCTCAACTCATCCAGGAACAAAGTACCGCCGTTAGCAACTTCTAACAGCCCTTTACGCAGTGTGTCGGCTCCCGTAAAGGCTCCTTTGCGATGTCCGAAGAACTCACTTTCAACTAGGTTCTCGGACAGCGCCCCACAGTTGACAGGAACGAATGGCATCTTGGCCCGTGGACTCAGTTCGTGAACTCGACGAGCCACCAATTCTTTTCCTGTTCCGGTTTCACCCAGAATCACTACGCTCGAATCGCTGGGCGCAACTTTTTCGATGAGCGCTTTGACGTGTTGCATTATGGAAGTCCGACCGACCAGATCAGACGAACCTTCGATGGCTCTCAACCGGCCTTCTAAAGCCAGGGCCTTGTTCGTCAAGGCTCGTTTTTCCGCAATACGGTTTAGAACATTCGAAATATCGAACAGTTTGCACGGTTTTTGCAAGAAGTCATTAGCCCCATGGCGAATCGCCTGGATGGCTTCTTCCATACTGCCATGGCCTGTGTGAATAATGACTTCCGTATCCGGCGCAACTTGTTTGATATGCTCGACAACCTGCCAACCACTTAAACCTGGCATGCGCAAATCGACGATGGCCGCATCGTACGTGTTATTCTGTAAGGCTTTCTTTGCGGATTCGCCATCCTCGCAAATTGTGGCATCATGACCCATCCGCGGCAATTCGATCCGCATGACTTCCCGAATCGGAGCCTCATCGTCGAGAAATAATACTCGCAACTTACTGGCTGAGGAACTCAAATCACGCGCTCCTTAGAAGACGTTCTTTCCCTCGCTCGACGGATTTGCGGGTCATAACAGAATCGTTTGTTTCAGGCAATGGGTTACGAGGTAATCTCACATAGATCGTGCTGCCACATCCTGGTCCATCGCTGGCAGCCTCCATGGTCCCGCCGTGATCGCTGACGATGCGGTGGCTGATCGACAGACCCAATCCGGTTCCTCGGCCCTGTTTTTTTGTCGTAAAGAAGGGCTCAAACAGATTTTCAATCGTTTCGCAGGTCATGCCACATCCGTCATCCTGGAATACAATGGCAGCCTGGTCGGTTTGTTCCCTGATGAGAATCTCCAAACGTCCGCCGCTGTCAAGAGATTCCAGGGCGTTGGCAACCAGATTCAAAACGACCTGCTTGATTTCGGGACCGTTGACTTCCAGAAAACACGGTTCGGTCCGCGAAAAGATGATGTTGCGGTCACGGAACTTTTTCATCTGGCCGACCAAGTCGAGGACTTCCGAGATGATGGCTGTCACGTCATTTCGGGTTCGCGAGCCGTCAGCACAGCGAGAAAACCCAAGCAACTTGGATGTCATTTGCTGACATCGCAGCGCTTCGCGGCCTATCATCGCCAGATACTTTGAGACAACTTCAGCCTCGTCACGGTCTGCATTCGCCAACAGGTCGTCTTTTCGGCTTTCGAGCGATTCGATCGTCCACTTAATCGCGGCCAACGGGTTGTTAATTTCGTGGGCAATGTTGGATGCCAAGAATCCGACACCCGCCAATCGTTCGGAACGCACCAACTGTCGACTGCGCTCACGTACCTGGCGATCCAGGTCGCTGGCAATCTCTTGAAATCGTGCAGTCATCTGATTGAACGCTTCGGCGAGTTCAGCCATCTCGTCATTGGCTGTCAGCGTGACGCGGTAATCGAAGTCGCCTTGAGCCACACGCAACGCACCTTGATGCAGTTTGCGAACGGGCGAGAAGATCCATCGATAACCACAACCAACCAAACTCAGCAATACGATGACGACGAACGCGCTGGTGACGAGTACCAACACGAAATGTGAACTATAAGCTTTACGAGCGTCGTTGAGCGTTCGATTCAGTCCAACCGGCGGGTCGGGAACACGTCCGGCCACCTGTTCCAGTGCGACCAATTCGAACAACGCTTCCTGGGCCGTTTGAGGTTCACCCAGCGAATACTGCATCGCTTGAAGTCGTTCCAACCGTACGTCAACATCCGCCAGCACTGTTCTGGTCACCCACTTGAAGTCCGGCCACGGCAAATTGTCTAACTTGTGGTGATACTTGCGAACCTGGCGCTTAGTCCGTATCAGTTGTTCTGCGAAGTCGCCCCTTTGAAAGCCGGCCGCATTGGGATCTTTGGAAAGACGTAGCAACAATGGCTCTCGCAACAACCCAATAGCCGCAAGCAGATCCGCTCGACGCGGTGCGTGGTTTAGGCAAGAGTCCAGATCGTTGACCACGTCTCGATATGAGATCAGCCCCGAGATCCCACTCAGCGAAAGCATGCTTAGCATGACTAGAATCAGGACTAAGCCAAAGACCATTTTACGTCGAATTGACCGCGTCAAGAACACAGCGACCTCCCTGTCATTGCCTGGTCAAACAATGCCTGGCATACGTAAATCCGCCTGACGAGCGCCGAAGCCCGAGAAGTCTAGCATCGCGTTATATTGAGTGACAAGACCGAAGCAGAAATCATTACTGTCAAATGACGAAAGCAATCTGAAAGTCGATTATCGAAATTGAGTGCCATTAGATCTCGGTACGAGAGCGCCGATTTGGGAATTCGGAATTTGTCACTCTTTCATCTTTCGCCGTTCACCATTGGTTCCACCGGCTTCACGCCGAGTCGCCGACAAGGTTTTTCCCTGCCTGACTTGGTGATTTCGTTTGTCGTGCTCTGACCGAACTCCAGCCATCAACACGTCTATAGATTTTGCGAATCCGCTTAATGCACGAGCATATTTTCTTTCTGTCAGTGCGATTCTTGCTTCGCTGCAGCTAACTTCGTGCGTCTTTGGATCCAAAGACCAGCCCTCAGCCACAGCGACCTGCTGAAGTCGCGATGCCATTGCAGCCATCTGATTCAGGAATGCTTTCGTGAGTTTTACGGGAGCCGTTCGGTACGTTCGACCGTGAACTGCTTGGACTGAATGATTGCCTGTTTGCTTAGGTTGGTCAGCGGCTAATTTCAGCACTAAGACCAAGGCCGCGGCCAGTGCCAAGGATACCATCGCCGAACCTGCGATGATATTCCCTAACAAGGCAAGCAAAACGCCAATAATAAACATAATCGTTACACTCCGGAATCCCGCCAGCCAAAACCAACCCAGTCCGTCTGCAGCTTTTTCAGCGGTTCCCCTATTAGCAATGGTCAGACCGTTGGGAAGCTCGCCAACTCGAGAGATCACGACGGTAATGTTGTCCGACCCACCGCGTAAATTCGCTAAGTTGACCAATAATCGACACGCATCGACACACGGTAGTGCTCGCACAATCGCGCCAATTTCTGCATCATTGACATGCCCAGTTAAGCCATCGGAACAAAGCAGGTAAATGTCACCGGAAAAAACGGAGTAGGGGCCTTCGACGTCAACCTCAACCGCCTCTAACGGGCCCAACGATCGGGTAATGACGTGACGAGATTCGTGAACGAAAACTTCATCGGACTTTAAAGTTCTGTTTCGCATCAGCTCCCATTTCCGGCTGTGGTCGAACGTCAGTTGGTCGATGCGATCGTTGCGGATGCGGTACAAGCGACTGTCACCTACGTGCGCCGCGAACGCCCCCTCAGGCGAAAGCACCAACGACACGCAGGTAGTACCCATGTGATTAAAGTCGACATTCTGAGATCCGCGTTCGTAGATCGTGACGTTAGCGTCCTGGAATGCCGCCTTCAGGGCCTCCGGAATGCCCACGTTTTTTGATTTAAGATACAAATGTGGAATTGTGTCGATGGCAATCTTGCTGGCCAACTCACCAACCGCATGTCCCCCCATTCCGTCGGCGACAACGAACAAATGCCCACTACGCTCCCAGGTTTCTTGATCCGAACAGATGTGAACGGCACAAGCGTCCTGATTAATTTGACGGCGGCATCCAATATCGCTGATCGTGGCGAATTGGATTTGTTGTTCCCACAGCATGGGACACCTGTCAAAAGACGCATCGCGGGGCTGGCGTTCCATGGCGACGACCCAAATGCCACGGAAGAACCCTTTGAACTGGGAATTTCAAAATGATCGTTCCGTAATTTCGAACGTATAGACGAAACGACACCGGGCACTCAACAGTCTAAGTTCATCTTATCGCTAATTGATCATTCTCGTAAAGTGTGCGGCCGAGACGGCGTTTTCCAATTGGCAGACTTGTCGGTCGTCGCTAGAATTCTGCACCGATCAAGTCAGCCGCCCTTTGGAGCTGTTGATGACCTTCAAAAACGACCAATCGCGATTGATTCGTCTTGTTACCGGCTCTTGCATCGCCGCGATCTCTTTGAATTTGTGCGGTTGCGTTCATCGACGGATGACCATTCACTCCAGCCCACCGGGGGCCCAAGTTTGGATCGATGGTGAAAAATCTGGCTATACGCCAACCTCGGTTGATTTCACCTACTACGGCACACGTGAGATCAAACTCATGAAAGACGGCTACAAAACCATGACCGTCTTACAAAAGGTGACCACGCCGTGGTACCAACTGGTGCCGCTCGACGCCATCTCAGATAATTTGTTACCGTTTCAAGTCACGAATCGGCACAAATTCACCTACCAGCTTGAAAAGAGCCTTTTAGTGTCTGAGTCGAAGTTGCGTGAGCGTGCCGATCAGTTCCGCACAAACGCACAACTGGGCCGCTAAGAGCGATGGACCTTGTGCTAGCGACGTACTGCATTGCGGCGAGGAAGGCTCGACTGATGTCGAGGCTGTCCTTCTTCCGAGTCCTTCAGACCACTACTTCCCTTCATCGCCCCGCTAACGCCGAGCAGTTCCGGATGCCGGGCAATTCTGTCGCTGAATAAACGCAGGTCCTTCACAACGGGTTCCAGGTTTTTTAAAAGGACCGCCAACGAAACGGCCGAGCGATTCAAGTTAACATATAATTCAGGATCGCTCACAAACCTCCTCAATGAGCCGTCTTGTTTCGAGGCCATACGTGCAAACTGGTTTAACTTAAAAGTCAGTGATTCCAGGTTCCCCAAACCGTGATCCAGCTTCATCACAATCGATTGGCTGTACTTTGCCAAAGGAGCAGTCACGCTGGCCAAATTGTTCATGTTCGCGTCAACGGCAACAACGACTTTCCGGACCGCTGCGATGGTTTGACGCGTTTCAGCGACCATATCAGGCAAGGCCAACAGTGTCTGCCGTAAGCTGTCTTGCTGTTTCGAATTTCCGAACACGTTGTTCGCATTCGCGAACGTCTGATTGGCAGATTGCATGGTCAGAGTAAATTGCTGCAGTGCCTGGGCAGTTTGCTCGATCACCACATCCAAATTGCCGTGCTGTGTGTCCACGATACCGTTTAAATGAGTTGCCACGCGCCGCCATTCGCGACTGGTGGTCTCAAACGACTCCAGGGCACTGGTCACCTTCTTACCGATCTTCTGTGCAATCTCCAACGGGTCCACTGCAGCATCGCCTTCCAACATAGTTCCCGGTGGAATGATATTCGGACTGACTCCCGGAACAAAATCAATTGTCGAATCACCCAATAAGGACCTCATCAATTTCGGTCGACTGTCGCTGCGCAACTGAAATTTTTCCCGCACGTCGATCAGTACAATCACGCCACCTTGCTTCGAATCGAAATCGACTTTCCGAACTGATCCAATTACGACCCCGTTCATTTCGACGGGTGACGATGCGTAGATACCAGGAGCTTTCTCGAAGTGCACGGCGATTGTGTAGTGCCGGTCCCAAACGGACCTAAACTCTCCGAAAATGAAAATCATTGCGCCGGCGATCATTATCGCGGCGACCACAAATAGGCCAACTCGAAACTGCTGCTGACGTTCTGAGATCATCCGACTGCTAACTCCTGCATTCGTTCACCTGCCTGGCCGTGCACGAATTGTGAAATACGTGGGTCGAAAGACGCAAACGCCTGCTTCGCTGTCCCATTGAACACTACCTGCGATTCGCCTTCACTTAGTCTGGACAATGGATATAGCATGACGACACGGTCAGCGACTTTTCGAACTGTCGTCATGTCGTGGGTCACAACGATGCTGGTCACCGGTCGGCGAGCGTGCGTCTGTAGGATCAACCCATTGATCACATCGCTCATGATCGGATCCAATCCGGTCGTCGGCTCATCGTAAAGGACGATCTCTGGCGTCAATGCCAATGCACGTGCCAAGCCGACTCGCTTCTTCATCCCACCTGACAACTCGGCCGGTTTCTTGTCGCAGACCGACGCCGGCAAACCGACTTCGTGCAACCGTTCGAACACGATCTTCCGAACTTGATCTTTTGGCACACGAGTGTTCTGCTGCAATCCGAATGCGACGTTTTCGAAAACACTCAGACTGTCGAACAAGGCCGCACCTTGGAACAAGTAGCCAAACCGTAGCCGTTCCCGAGTCAATTCCTGTTCTTTGCGACCTTTCAAGGATCGGCCATCCCACAGAACTTCTCCGTCAGTTGGATCCAGTAATCCCATTATTAGCTTCAGCGTGACACTCTTGCCACAACCGCTTTCGCCGATCAAAGCCAACGTTTCGCCTTGGTGGACTTCTAGTGTAATATCTCGCAGGATTGATTGAGTTCCGAACCGTTTCGAAACTGCGCGCAGTTCAATCGACGGCCGGCTACTGACAGCTCCCCCGTGATGACTGAAATTTTTATTAAGCAACGAGAAACGGCTCATTGTTTCTGAAGACGTGGTCAAAGTATTGTCACGGGAGCCGGCCACAAGACGTAGTACAGCGTTGTAAGAAACATCCCCAAGAAAAAATCGATAATTAAAATGGCTACGAACGAAAAGACAAACGCTTCGGTCGCAGCTCGGCCGACACCTTCAGCTCCGGCACCGCAATGAAAGCCACGATGGCAGGCGATCAGAGCAATCGCCGCACCAAAAAAAATGCTCTTCAACACACCACTGATCACGTCGTAGGCGGCAACGTAATCTATGGCATTAAACCAATAGTGAAAGCTCTTGATTCCCAACACTTGAGTGCTCAAAAACCAACCGCCCAAAATACCCATTCCATCGGCCACGGCCGTCAGCATCGGTATCAACAGAAAACAGGCTAGGAAACGCGGCACGACCAGATATTGAATCGGGCTTGCGCCCAAAGCACGCAGAGCATCGATTTGCTCGGTCACGCGCATCGTCCCCAATTCAGCCGCCATAGCGCTTCCCACTCGTCCAGCTAACATCGTCGCCGCCAGCACAGGACCAAGCTCTTTCACCAGTGAAACGTTAATAACGGCCCCCAACCGAGTCTCCATGCGCATCAAGCGAAACTGATCGTAACCCTGTACGGCCAGTACCATTCCGATGAACACTCCCGTCACCATGACGACGGGCAGACTGCGAACGCCGATCTGATACATATTTGGAATCAACACCGACCGACACGGCCAGCGGCGAAACATCCAGCCCAACATTTGTATCGAGAACAAGGCCAGATCACCCATCACGATGATAAAACAGGTCATCCGTCGACCGATTCTATGAATCCACGTATCATGCAAGTCAGAGATCAGCATAGTAGCCATTGGCTTCATCGATGGGTTAATAAGAATATGTAAGAAATGCGGTACGGGTCGGCAAAGTCGCGAAAGGATAGTCGATTTGAGAATTTGAATCGAGGTCATTTGCGCAGAGCAGGCCGCCTCGGATGCTCACATGCACAAGCAGGACTCGTGTGCTAAGAAACACCACACGAGCCGGCTCGACAACCAGACAGGTTTCGTTCAGAATGTCGCGGAGTTGAAATGGTGGGGATTCTGTGACGTCTTCTGAGGTGCGCCGAGAAATCGACTCAACAAACCGTATCAGACTTAGGAGTTTAGCGCTATGGCGGCAGAGGGTGAATCGGCCGGCGGACAATCTTCTGAAACGGCCGAGCAAGAAATAAGCCGAGAACACGAGTCGGCACGCGTCGCAAACCAGTTTCACTCGACCGCCATAACGGTCTCTGAAAACCCGTTTGATCGCGATGAGATAAAGCAATTCGAGGCGGACGATATTGAAACCGGAAAAGTGATTGGGAAGATGCTGTCGCTGTTTTTTATCTACACGATAATTGCGATGGCGCTGGTGGGATATTTGACCTGGTCCAAAATCCTCAATTAGAACGCGCTTAGAAACCCGGCGTTCTTGAAAAGTTCTGAAATTGTGCCTTTTGGCCACAAGAACGAAGTGTTTAACCGAAGGCCAATACAGCCCTCAAACGACATTTCAAAGGTGTGCTGGTTGCACAACGGTTTGAGCCTTCAAACAAAGGTGGTTTAGAAAAACCCTTTGACGCAATCACGCGTTCGGCGCAGACAGCAGAATTGAAAGCTGTATTCGTGATCTAGCTCAATTCGCCCCCGCCTCTTCCAGTCGCTGACGCGCCGTCTCGGACCAAGGACCGCGGCTGTCGAAATTCAAGTATGCTTGCCAACAAGATACTGCTTCCGCAATTCGTCCAGTTTTGTGTAGTAGCTGGGCTTTGTGAAAATTAGCGTCCGGATAATCCGAATGTGCCTTCAGTGCGATGTCGAAAGCATTTAGCGCAGCATCGTTATCCCCCAATTCAGAGTGAACGCAGCCCAATTGCGTCCAGGCTTCAATGTACTCGTGATCCGATTCAACGGCAACATAGTATCGCTCCAACGCGCCTCGCGGATTCCGCAAACGGTACAGGGATTCACCCAAATGAAAATTTACTTCCGCATCGCCCGGTTGCTCCATCAAGCACAACCGAAAGGCTTCGGCGGCTTGAGCCGGCTCGTTTCCTTCCAGCATCCGACAGGCTTGATCGAACCAGTTGTCGAAGGTCCAATTTACCTGCTGCGACATCTGCTCCGATTCGGTGAGCATTGTTGGTGCGAGAAGCTTTTCCGTTGAAGACTCGGATTTTGTCGGTGAAGCACAAAATTCGAACAACCTCTGCCCACTGGCCGGTTCCAAAAGACCGAATTGGTCGCGATACACGACCCGACAGCCTTGAGCCAGTATTTCCAGTTGAGCCAACGGACGCTCAACGCCTGTCAACACCGATTGCAGATTACTGAGGCTGGATTCGAGTTCCTGGCACGGTACGCCGGCGGCTAGCAAATAGGACAACCGTCGGGCGCTGCTCACTTCCTGATAGTCGAAGTATGGTAACCGATACACTTTCCGCACAGGGTTAATCAGTCCAGCACGTTCCCATCGTCGGATCACATTGACCGAAACGTCCAGTACTTGGCTCAACATGGCCGGAGTGTACAAACGATGAACTTCCCGCCGCTGCTGTTCCAAACCCAGCAGATGCAGCCAGTCCGATTCGTTCAGGATTCTTATGTCCAGACCTTGTCGGCGCCACTCGGTCACTTGCTGCAGTTTGACCGCAGGCTGTCCGTTTTCTTCCAGAGGCCAGCCTTCTTCGCCGACGACCAACATAGTGATTTGCTTGCTGACGTGAGTCGTCGCGATACCGCCGTGTTGCTCGGCCACTTCGTGCGCTTGCTGGTGGGTCATCGAGGCCAAAATACCCGTGAAGCTGAGTCGCTCACCCTGCAAACAAGGCGATCCTATTTCGATATTGGGTTGCTTCTTGCTGGCTGATCCGTCGATCATTTCGATGGTCTATCATCCCAGAGATCTCACGTCCAAGAGCATAACGTCATACATAGCAATTGGGTAGCTTTCACCAAACCGCTGAACTATAAGTATGGTGAAAGACGTCAAATACGTCCTGATCAAGTCCGTGGAGAAACTCGCGATGTCCGCGCTTCAGCAAACCGATCCCGACATTTGGGCCGCAGTTAAAAACGAGATGACTCGCCAACAGGACTCGCTGGAAATGATCGCCTCGGAAAACTACACCAGCGCCGCCGTGCTTGAGGCCGCCGGAACGATGCTGACGAATAAATATGCCGAAGGATACCCTGGCCGACGTTATTATGGAGGGTGTGAGTTCGTCGATGTAGTGGAAAGTCTCGCCCGACAACGAGCGTGCCAACTTTTCGACGCCGAGCACGCCAACGTTCAAACGCATTCTGGCTCTCAGGCCAACATGGCCGTTTACCTGACCGTCTTGAAACCGGGCGACACATTCTTGGCGATGGATCTGGCGCACGGCGGTCATTTGACGCACGGAATGCATTTAAATTTCTCCGGCCAATTGTTCCACGTTGTGCATTACGGAGTCAGCCAATCCGATCATCGCATCGACTTCGACCAAGTAGCTGCGTTAGCTCGTGAGCACAAACCAAAACTGATCCTGGCCGGAGCCAGCGCTTACCCTCGCGAAATTGACCATCCCAAATTTGCCGAAATCTCCCGAGAAATTGGAGCGGTGCTAATGGCCGACATGGCCCATTACGCTGGCCTGGTGGCGGCTGGGATACACAACAATCCAGTCGAAGTGGCCGATTACGTAACATCTACGTCGCACAAAACATTGCGAGGACCCCGTTCCGGCTTCGTGCTGACGAAACAAGAAAATGCGAAAGACCTGGATCGCACCGTGTTTCCCGGCATCCAAGGCGGTCCGCTGATGCACATTATCGCCGGTAAAGCGATCTGCTTTCAAGAAGCCATGCAGCCGAACTTCAAGCAGTACGCTCAGCAAAGTGTTGCCAACGCCAAGGTACTCGCCGAGACACTGACGAAAGGCGGCGTCCAACTGGCCAGCGGCGGCACTGACAATCACTTGATGTTAGCCGACGTCACCGCGATCGGCTTGACCGGCAAGATCGCCGAGAAGTCGTTGGACCGCGCCGGCATCACGGTCAATAAGAACATGATTCCCTTCGACCAGCGCCGCCCACTGGACCCCAGTGGCATCCGTATCGGCACTCCGGCGTTGACAACGCGTGGTATGAAACAGGTCGAAATGAAACAGGTCGGCCAATGGATGCTGCAAGTGCTCAACAACGCCGATGACGACGCGATCATTAAACGGGTCCGCGAAGAGGTTCGGGAATTCACCAAGGACTATCCTGTGCCGGGAACTGCTTAGTCCGATCTACACGACAGCCACACCCGCGTCAAATGTTTTGATTGCAAACTATTCAGAATTGATCATCTGCAGGCTCTCGGACACCAGCACGGCATTCATGCTGCCAGAACGAAAGCCGTCCAGGTCTAACGTCACGTACTTGAAGCCCAGTGAATGCAGATGTATGGAGATGAGTTGACACACGTCGCGGTCCGTCAGACGTCGAATCTCGTGGACCGGCACTTCGATCCGGGCCAAGTCATTTGCTTCGTGCCGTACGCGGCATTCGCGCAAGCCCATTTCGCTGCGCAGGAATTCTTCAGCCTGATCAACGCGGCGCACGCGTTCCGGAGTCACAGCGACACCATATGCAATGCGACTGGAAAGACACGGGCTGGCTGGTTTGTCCCAGACGGGCAGGTTCCAATGCTGAGCCAACTCGCGAACGTCGGACTTGTTCATTCCAGCTTCGATCAGTGGGCTACGCACGGTGTGTTTTTTGGCTGCTTCCATTCCGGGACGATAGTCGCTTTGGTCGTCCAAGTTGGCACCGTTGACAATAACGTCGACATCCAGCTGCGTCAGTAACGATTCAAGCTGTGTATACAATTCGGTCTTACAATAATAGCAACGGTCAGACGCATTTTTTAAGTAGTCGCCGTTATCGAATTCTTCCGTCTCGATGATGCGGTGTGGAATGCCAATTAATCGCGCTAGTTTCTCTGCCTCGTCTTTCTCTCCAGACGCTAGAGAAGGGCTAACAGCCGTAACAGCAAACGCCCGACCGCCGCAAGCCAATTGAGCCGCTTTGGCGACAACCGTGCTGTCGACTCCGGCCGAAAAAGCCACGACAACTCGGCCGTATCCGGACAAACTCTTCAACAGCTGTTCTTGCTTGCGAGTTAACGAATCGGTTAGCGCATTCATTAGTACGGCGGACATTCCGTATTTCTCAATTTCAACGCGATCACCACGTACATTCGACTATACCAGAATCGAAAACGCGCCTCAACTAGCGCGTCATCCTGCCAGTTACCTGGCCGTGTTATGCGGGCTGAGTGACCAAAGGATTTATCGAACTCCGAAAGTCTCTATACTTGAAAGTAGGAAATAACACTTTTCAGCCGTTGTATTCTACAGTTCCACGTTGACAGGGCAGGGGTTCTATGAAGTCGATCGAACTTTCGCTTGGGATGTTAGTCGCAGGATGCTGCTTGGCAATTCCGGTGGATCAAGCAGATTCGGCCATCAAGGGTGCTCAGAAACGAGAACTGTCGCGTATTCGCAAGGACGTTTCTAGGGCCAGTTCGCTAATCCGTCGTAAGAAACTTGATGAAGCTGAAAAGATTCTCCAAGAAGCTGGCAAACGGTTCGAGGAACTCGCCAAGGCCGCGGGACTGAAGCCAAGTGACAAGTTGTTAGCCCCCACTAAAACAGCCATCGCACGTCAACAGAAGCTCCTGAAATTGAGGAAAAGGGGCAAGAAAGGCAGTCCCAAGAACAGCGATATTCCAACGACTGCGAAAAAAAAGACCATGTCCGTCGTAATCGCCAAAGCAACGGGCAATGAAAAAGTTTCGTTCGTAAAAGATATCGCACCCACATTTGTGAATATTTGTACGCGCTGTCATGGCGAAAACAACCTACGCGCAGAATTCTCACTGGTCACATTTGAATTGTTGATGAAGGGTGGACAGAGCGGCCGCGTGCTGATCGCCGGCGATGTGAAAGGCAGCCGATTGTTCCGACTCGTCGGCGGTTTAGAGTTGCCGCGCATGCCCCAAGGGCCAGCCCGCATCACCCGAAAGTTCTACAACGATCTGCAAACTTGGATCAACGAAGGCCTGAAGTACGACGGCGGTGATCCTAAGAAACGGTTGCGAGACATCGTGCCGACCGAGGAAGAGATGAAGGCCGAACGGATCGCGGAATTCAGTCCAAAAGAGTTCTCCCAATTCCGCGAAGATCAGACTGCCGAACAATGGCAGCGTGTCCTGCGCAACGAGCCAGCCCGTCTTGTACGAGGCAAAGAGTTCTTTGTCTATGGCAACGTATCGGTGGAACGCCTCCAAAAAATTTCTGAATGGAGCGAAGATCACGCCAAGTTGCTGCGGTCGATGTTCAATGTGAATAGTGATCTGATCTGGAAAGGCCGACTGACAGTTTTTGTGTACAAAGATAGGTTCGGCTACACGGAATTCAACCACGTGATTCACTATCGCGATACGCCTATGGAAGTGACCGGTCATTCAGTTGTCACACCCTCGATCGAAGACGCTTACGTAGTTTTGCAGGACGTCGGCGACAAAGTTGATGCTGCGTCACCGGGTCTGAGAATCAATGTAATCGACCATCTGACCGGTGCGTTTCTGAAGCGTTCAGACCACCCCATGCCAGAATGGATTGCTCGCGGCACCGGTTTGGCATTAGCCGCTCAGAATTTCTCCGGCAATATGTACGTTCAAGGCTTACGCGGGGTCGCCATTGAGGCCCTTCGAGGATTGGAGAAGCCTGAGGACGTGTTCACCAACGGACAGTTCTCTCCAACGCAAATCGGTCCTGTTGGTTACAGTTTGGTCGATTTCATTCTCAAAACAGGCGGCGCGCCGAAATTCGTCCGATTCATCGGCAGTCTGCAAAGTGGAAGCAACGTCGCCGCAGCCGTGAAGACTGCCTACCCTCGCACCAATCTGAAGGCACTCGGAACAGCCTATTTCCGCAGCCTGTTGAAGAAACGAAAGTGATGTCATTGGATTGCGGATACTTTCGCACAATGACCGCAACAGATGAAGAACGGAATTTCCAAGACGTTGTGTCGGTCTGGAAAGACCGACCTACAAGATTCTCACTTGACTGAGCCGCTACTGACCAGCCGGACTCCGCGCACAATAAAGGCAGCTGGGATTTCATTCATACGAAGGTCTATAATCGACTTCCATTCAGTTCGGTCGAAGCGCTCACTTGAGCCTGGAAACATTTCGAGGACTTGCGGCGAATGGCAGATGTGATTGTGGTTGGTGGTGGAGTGATTGGATTATCAATTGCCTACGAGTTGGCAGGGCAGGGCGCCACTGTCAAAGTTCTAGAGCAAGGTCAATTCGGACAGGAAGCCTCGTGGGCCGCTGCCGGCATCTTGCCGCCTGGGAATCCGAAACGAGCGCGTTTTCCTGAATCGCGACTGCGTGCCGAAAGTCACGTGCTGTGGCCAAAACTGACCGCGGAATTGCTGGAAGAAACAGGCATCGACAACGGTTATCTAAACTGTGGCGGGATTGAAGTCAGGTTGCGCGGTGACGCGTCCGATTTGGTGGAGTCCGCCGCAGCTTGGAGAGACGAAGGGGTCGAGGTCCAAGAACTGACGACTGACGACTTGTTTCGGCATGAGACAGCATTGAGCCGTTCAATTATTGCGGGCTTTCGAGTTCCTGAACAGTGTCAGGTGCGCACTCCTTGGCACTTGAGAGCATTGCTTGCGGGCACGGCCGCACGAGGGGTGGAACTGCTTTCAGAAACCCCGGTGATCCGATTCGATCAAGAAGCGGAACGCGTTGTCGCCGTGCGAACGACGCAGGAAACACATTCCGCCGGACAGTTTGTTATCGCCAGTGGTGCCTGGTCGCAACAACTTTTGGCTAATGCCGGCTTCCCCGTACCGATTGAACCAGTGCGCGGACAGATTGTATTGCTTCAAGCTCAACCGCTACCGTTCCAACACGTAATTTCGTCGGGATTACGCTATCTGGTGCCCCGACTCGACGGCCGTATACTGGTGGGCTCGACTGAAGAATGGGTTGGGTTCGATAAACGAAACACGGCGGGAGCTGTCGCTGGGTTGATTCACTTCGCAACTGAACTGATTCCGACGTTAGCCAATGCACATCTCGAGCGGTCGTGGGCAGGATTGCGGCCCGGATCGATTGACGGGTTAGCAATTATCGGACATGTATCTGGCACGAAGAACCTATTTGTCGCCTCCGGTCATTTTCGGTCCGGTTTGCAATTGTCTCCGGCAACAGCCATGCTGATCCGACAACTGATCCTCGGCCAAGAACCGTCGATTCCGCTACACGCATTTGCTTGCGATCGACACCACACGCAGACGACTGCGGCTAGCTGATGGAAGAAAGGAACGCTGTGTCCAAGCGAATTGCCATCGTTGGCGCAGGACCGATTGGATTGGAAGCTGCTCTGTTCGCTGCACATGCGGCCTTTGATGTCAAAGTCTTCGAACGCGGGCGAGTCGCGGACAACATCCTGGATTGGGGCCACGTGCGGTTATTCAGCCCATTTGGTTTGAACACGTCTAAACTGGGTCGCAAAGCGGTAGCCAATTCGTCAAACGAACTCACATTCCCCAATGACACCGCGCTGTTGACAGGTCGCGAGTTCGCCGAATCGTATCTCATCCCTCTCAGCCAGCTACCTGAATTAGTTGATAAGATTCACCAGCATGTCGAAGTCCGTTCAATCAGCCGCTCGCGAACGTGGAAAAACGAGCTAATCGGCCAGGAGGCTCGTAGTCACGATTCCTTTCGCTTGCTGCTTTATGACGCTGGCCGCCGGCATGAACGATATGCTGAAGCCGATTACGTACTGGACTGTTCCGGAACATACGGAAACCACAATTGGATTGGGGCAGGGGGAATGCCCTGCATCGGTGAGACATCGGCGTTGACAAACGACGACTATCGATTAGCCGAGATCTCTTCGAGCAACCGACCGAGTAAATTTTCAGGCCAGCGGACGTTAGTCATCGGGACAGGCTATTCGGCGGCGACGTCGGTCGTCGCTCTCGCCAAGCTGGCCGAATCGGCAAAGGGTACGCAGGTCGTTTGGCTAACGCGCCGGGAACGGACTCCACCAATTCTTCGCATTAAAAATGATTTCCTCCCCGAACGCGGCCGCTTGACCGATGCCGCGAATCAACTCGCTATGGATCCCGACAGCCCAGTCAGGTGGTTACCTGGACGACTAGTTCGCCAGATCGAACGCCGACCAGACGGCAAAGGATTCAAAGTTCACGTTCAGAATACTGTTTCGCATTCAAGAATACAGGCGACGTACCCGTCGGACGAACGATTGATCGTCGATCACGTGTTTGCCAATGTCGGTTACCGGCCAGATCGTCAATTGTACGAAGAACTTCAGGTTCACGAATGTTATGCAACGGGTGGACCGATCAAGTTGGCAGCCGCACTGCTGAGTGAAACCTCACCCGATTGCCTCGAACAAAAAAGCCGCGGCGTTCAAACGCTACGCAACCCTGAGCCCGGATTCTTCATTCTGGGTTCGAAGAGCTACGGGAGGGACTCACGGTTTCTGTTAAAAACTGGATTCGAGCAGATTCGCGAAGCGTTTACATTGATTGCTGGGAACGAACGAGAAATCCGTCTTACTTTGATGACCGAATCGCCATGAGCCCTATGACGATCTCACAAGATGTTCCAATGGTCGAACTGTCAGCTCTGGACGAATTGTGGTTTCAGGTCGCGGGAACGCGATGCAATTTAGAGTGCACTCATTGTTTTATCAGTTGCAGCCCGCACAACGACAAGTTCGGATTCTTATCAATCGAAACGGTCGAACGCATGCTTGAAGAGTCGGTCGAATGGGGCGTCCGTGAGTATTACTTCACTGGTGGTGAGCCGTTCTTGAATCCCAATATGGTTATGATTCTTCAACGAACTCTGAAATACGGTCCGGCAACTGTTTTGACGAATGGAACCGTTTTGAAAACCGAATGGCTCACGCGACTGCGCAGCGTGGATGAGTCCAGCCTGTACAGTCTCGAATTCCGCGTCTCGATAGACGGACCGACACCCGAAATGAACAACCCTATCCGAGGACCACAAACGTTTCAGCGAGCCATGCAGGGGATCGAACGGCTGGTCCAATTTGGCTTCCTACCAATCGTCACTATGACGCGCATTTGGGACGAATCAGAAGACGATGTGATTCTGACGCAATTTCGTCAAGTCCTTCTCGACTACGGTTATAGTCGTCCTCGATTGAAAATTCTGCCTCGACTGAAGATTGGTGCCGAGGCGCGTCGGACAGAAGGCTATGGTCGGCACGACAGAGTGACTTCAAAAATGATGGAAGGGTACGATCAAAGTCAACTCATTTGCAACCACAGCCGGACTGTCACGGATCAAGGCATCTCTGTCTGTCCGATTCTGATTGATTCTCCCGATGCCCGACTGGGCAACACATTAAAGGAAGCGGCCACAAGTTTTCCACTCAGGCATGGTGCTTGTTTTACCTGTTATCAATACGGCGCCATCTGCACAAATCCGTCAGCAAAGCGTGTCGAGTCGTCTTAAAACGGAGTTCTACGTGCAACTTGCGTTTTTCGGTGGAATCTACAACAACTATCTGGCCCTGGAAGCAGCGATCCGCGACGCGCAACGTCGTCGCACGGAAGAAATGTTTTGCTTGGGCGATCTCGGTGCTTTCGGACCTCATCCCGACCGCGTCTTCGACTTAGTGCGCACAGCCAATGTCATGTGCATTCAAGGCAACTACGACCATAGCATTGGCAATGACCTTCAGGACTGTCGGTGTGGCTATACGGACCAGCGAGACAATCACTTCGCTCAAATTAGCTATGACTACACATACCAGAACACGAGCCCGGACAACCGCGTTTGGATGCGTGACTTGCCGAAAAATCTGCGGTTCGAATACGACGGCGTTCGATTCCTATTGAGTCACGGCACTCCCCGTCAAACGAACGAATTCTTGTGGGAGTCGACGACGAGCACTCACTTTCTCGATAAACTGGCAGACGACTATCAGAGTGACTTGATCCTGGGTACTCATACGGGAATTCACTGGCAGCGAGCATTGCAACACGGCAGACGGTTCGTCAATGTCGGTGTACTGGGACGACCAGAGAACGACGGAAATACAAATGTTTGGTATACAATCATCCGAACGGGAAACGATGCTCAACAAAAAACTGAAACGTCGTTCGTTGGATCAACGCTAGCGAACGTCGATGTCGAATTCGTTCCAGTCAATTATGATCACGAGCGGCTCGCCAGAGAGATGCTCAAGGAAAAACTACCCGACGAGTTTATCAAAACGATCCTCACGGGGTGGTGGACGACGTGTCTGGAAGTTCTCCCCGCCAAGGAACGCCAGCGTGGAAAGTATTGATCCCTGACCTACGGAGACTGAACAATTGCGTGCTGTCGTCCAACGCGTTTCCCGAGCCAGTGTCGTTTTCGACGGTCAGACCGTCGGACAAATCGAGCACGGCTATTTGGTCCTCTTGGGGGTCGCCGACGACGATGACCAAGACGACGTCATCTACCTTGCGCAGAAGGTCGCTGGACTTCGAATTTTTGAAGACAAAAACGGAAAAATGAATTTCGGCCTTGCGGATGTTGGCGGCAAGATGCTGATCGTTAGTCAATTCACCTTACTGGCCGACTGTCGCAAGGGCCGCCGGCCAAGTTTTATCGCCGCGGCGCGGCCGGAGAAAGCCGGACCGTTGTACCGCAGCTTTATTGCCGAAGTACGCGGACAGGGAATCGAGGTCGAAACCGGACTCTTCCAAGTTCACATGGACGTCAAGTCCGTTAATGATGGTCCAGTGACGCTACTCATGGACAGCAAAAAGACTTTACATGGAATTTAACATAACGGACATTATCGGACGTTGCTGCTACGCATCAACTCGTTTCCGCGACCCCGTCATCTGTCGCAACTTCTGCTACGCTGCCTTCTTTGAAGACGCCAAACCGCCGAAATTTTTCGTAGCGGCGATCGAGCAATTCGTCCAAAGGAATGCTCGAAAGTTCTCTGAGATTCGTCATTAGTGAGCCTTTCAAAGTGGCCGCCATTTGACGATGATCGCGATGGGCGCCACCAAGAGGCTCGGGAACAATTTCGTCAACCGCGCCGAGTTGTAGCAGATCTTTAGCCGTCAGTTTCATTGCCCGAGCGGCCTCTTCGCGTTGTTGTCCGTCCTTCCACAATATCCCAGCGCAACCCTCAGGGCTAATCACCGAGTAATACGCGAATTGCAAGATTGCGATGTGATCGCCAATGCCGATGCCCAGCGCGCCGCCCGAGCCGCCCTCTCCAATCACGACACAGATAATTGGAGATCCAAGAAGCGACATTTCACGTAAATTGCAAGCAATAGTATACGCCTGTCCGCGTTCCTCGGCTCCGATTCCTGGATAGGCGCCTCCGGTATCGATGAAGCAAATAATGGGCAATCGGAACCTAGCAGCCATCTGCATTTTGGCCAGCGCCTTGCGATAGCCCTCGGGATGGGCCATACCAAAATTGTGTTCGGTCCGCTCCTTTAGGTCCCGTCCTTTGTGCTGTCCCACAAACATAACTTTCCGATCTTCGATTTTCGCAAATCCCGTAAGAATCGACCGGTCGTCGCGATAGGCTTTGTCTCCGTGAAGCTCGACAAACTCGTCAAACACCAATTCGATGTAGTCAAGCGTCTGCGGTCGGTCCTGGTGTCGAGCCACTAGGACATTTTCCCATGCATTGAGATTCTCGAATACCTCTCGCTTCAATTGATTAATCTCGACGCGCACATTTCGGATCGAATCTTTTGTAGCGGGCGTCGGCTTTGGCTGCGCTTCGAGGTTTTCGAGTTGCGCTTCCAGCTCGTAGATTGGACGTTCGAATGGCAAGTGGTATCGTGGTGACATCGGATCGCGATCAATCAGCTCCACCACTAACGAATATCCGGCAGTTCCTCCATGAACGGCAGGTCATCGTCATCCTTGTGGTCTGAATTATCACTTGGCGGGTTGGTGGAGGCAGGACTGCTGTTGGTGGGTTGTGGCGCTAATGGTTGAGCCGGCATCTCTGAACTCTGTTGGGTTGGCTGTTCCGAAGCCGAAGCAGGCTGTGGTTGTTGTGGAACGGGAACAACGCCTTGCGGATAACCGGTGAACGGCTGCTGCACCCCGGGAACCATCGGCTGCAATAAAGGTTGAACAGGCGCCTGTGGCTGCGGTTGAGCTGCCGGTTGTTGAGGCGTCGGCCGTTGCGGTTTGGAAACCGCAGCTTGCCCCTTAAGTGTCTCGGCCAACTCGGGATTCTCTTTTATCAATTTAGTCCGCTTTGCATCCGAGCGACTATCGAGACGCGCCCCAACGGTCAGAACATCCTTTTCATCGTCTTCCCTCGTTTTCTTAACTTCTTTGATCTCTTCTTTGAACAGCCTTAGCCCTCGAAACTCGCTCAAAAGTTTCTGCATCCCGCTGGGACGGTCCTTCGGCTTTTTTGAGAGCAAACGCAGTACGAACCGGTCCGCATCCGAGGCGATGTTGGGATTGAAACTCGACGGAGGCGGCGGAGTTGTGCCGATATGCCGCTTCAGAAGATCGTTTGTCGAGTTCGCAATAAACGGAGTCTTCCCTGTCAGAATCTCAAACAGCACAATTCCCAAACTGTAAATGTCAGTTTGGGGTGTGGGCCGATACTTTCGGATCGTCTCAGGCGCAATGTATGACGGAGTGCCTCGAACGTACCCCATTTTTTTCTTGAACAACAGTTTTGATAATCCGCCGGCCGCTCGCTCGGATAATGAAAAATCAACAAGCCGCAACTCCGTTGCTTTGTTAACCAGGATGTTGTCCGGCTTGACGTCCTTGTGAACCCAGCCCTTATGATGCATGTGATCCAGGGCAAGACAAAGAGTTTCGATGAGCTTGCGGATTCGAATCTGAACTCCAACCAAGTCGTTTGCAATAAAAGCCTTCAAGTTCACTGACTTAAACAGATCCATGATGAAATACGCGTTCTTCTTGTTAGCAACGACCGAATCGATGCCGACGAAATTGGGATAGTCTTGAAAAATCTTGCCAAGTTTCGCCTCGTACTTCATCACCTGCACTTGTTCTGGGTCCGCCAATGCTTCGGGCAACAACAGCTTCATCGCGAATCGGTTCGACGAGCTATCATCTTGCACTTCCCAGACCGCACTAAATTTGCCCATCGCGATGCAGTTGATGAGCTGAAAACTGCCGATCTTATTCTCGTCGGTGTGTTGCTCGTCGGCCACGACTCGGTTCCTTATATCAAATTAGAATCCAGGCCTTATCGTATTTGTTCTAGCGTTCTTGGACATAATATTGAATAGTGATGATCGGCTCATCACTACTGTTAGAGTATGGTACGGTGATACGCCTGTCAACGAGCAAGCATTCTCAATTGTTCGGTATCGCGACGTGACGAACCCATCAACGGCATAGAATCCAACGTTTCAATTTGAAACACCAGTTGCGCGTACATTGCTTGGTATCGTGCCACAACCGGTAGCCCCAACTGTCACTGTTTGGGGCGGGGATTATCAGACTTTGCAGCCGGATCGTCTCTGCCGACTTATACAGATTCGCCCTGCAGACCCTTGAGACCAAACTGGCGGGTGAAACACTCGCCGATTGTTCGGCACGAACAAGATTGCACGCTTTAAGCGCATCGGTTAGGAACTCCGCACAGTGAACACCGACCGCGCGCTCTCCAGTCAGATAGTGTTTGATCGCATATGGATTTTCCAACTGACTGTCCAAGTACTGTTCAAATCGCCGCGCCCGGAATTTCGAAAATAGCTTCCGAGGATGAAACAGATGAATTTCATCCGGGCATTGCGACCGCACGTAATTATCGAGCGTCTGGCAGCGAACGCCAATCCCATTGGCACTTTCATAGACAAACGGTTGCCCGTATCGAAAGACAACGGCCGCGACGTGCGTGTATGGACTTTGAGTATAACTCTTCACGGCCAAGCAGTGTCCCTGTCTGGATCTCCTTCGCCAATGACGCAACCGCGTCACTCATCGATAGGTAACCACTGTTCGAAACAGCTCCAGAAGTGAATAGGGCCAGCAAAAGCACCAAGTGCATCGCTCGCACCTCCAACTGTTCCCGATTTTGGACCTTGCCGTATTCATAATACTTCAGCCGAATGCCGGCTGATTTGCCAAACGGCTAAAGAGTGCGGCTTATTACTTCAGACGTATTTATGGATATTCAAAAACAGAGGAATGTATCGACGTCTGTACAACGCTACGATCGACAGTTTGGTTCAAAAAAACCAGCATGCTTGACGCACCCAGGACGTTCGCCGATTTCGAAACGTCGACATCCAGATCAAACACGCTTACACAGTGAGCGACTGAAGACTGGTTAGTGAAGAGCTCCCAACGTTTCACATTGAAGGGCGTTAGTATCGCCTCTTAACTCTCACCCCTGAACTACTCTTCTGTCTCGGCCTTTGCAACTCGCTCAACTTCCGACAAGTAGGCGAGCAGACGGTCTCGCTCATTTGTCAAATAACGCACACGTAACAGCGACCGAACGCGTGTGGTCAATTCCAGTCGATTGACTGGCTTCGTCAAGAAGTCGTCACAGCCCGCAGCGACAGCTTTTTCGATGTCTCCCATCTCGTTTAACGCTGTCACAATTAGAATCGGGATATTGCGTGTGTTGTCCTTGTGTTTCAGTTGCTGGCAGACTTCGTAACCACTCAGTTTGGGCATCATGATGTCTAACAGAATCAGGTCCGGCAAGAACTCGACCACCCGCTCCAGTGCATCTTGACCGTCATAGGCCACGACAATGTTGTATCCCTCGTCTGCAAGATACGCTTCGAGCAATTCGCAGTTCTGCTGGTTGTCGTCTGCAATCAAAATCTGCGCGGACTGTATTGAATCGTTGTGCGGCATGTTGGGAAAGAAAACGTCAAGTGAAGGTGTACGTGACGTGGTCACAAATACAATAATTTCGCGCGGTCCTGATTCATTCGCAGGCAATTATAGTTGACTTGTCTCATGAGCGGTATCCCTGAAAAGAATGGACTCAGTATGGACTAAATCAATCCGCATTCCGGCCTGGCGCATTGCCTGGATGTGCCCGCGCAACACCTGCAAATCATCGAGCGTATCCACATCGTAGCATGCGGGCAACAAACCCAAGCGCGCATCGCAGGCGGTGATCTTGGCAACCGTTTGTTCCAGTACTCGAGGGCCGCTCCAATCAACATCATCAAAGATTGCCCACGGACGACCGCGTTGACCAATCAGATAAAATCCGCCGTCGGTCGCGGGCCCCAGTACGCAATCATTGTTGTCGAGCAGCGAAAAGGCTTGATCGATGTACTCTTCCGGCAGTACAGGACTATCCGATCCGATCAAGGCCACACGGTCGTTGCCCGACGTTATGTGCTTGGCAAAGAACCCCACCATCCGTTTTCCCAGCGATCCATCCGGTTGAGACCAAAGGTGATAGTCACGTCCTGCCATCATTTGAAAAAACTTTTTCGTGTCAACGTGATCCGGTGTGAAGCAAAGCACGCGCCGGTCGGCCGCTCGGCGAAACCGCTCGACCAAGTCCACGACGAATGCCGCATAGATCTCAACCGCCTGCTCAGCCCCTACTGCCTCAGCCAACCGAGTCTTCACACGACCCACAACGGGATGCTTGACGAAGATTCCCAGAGTGTTCATAGCTTTGGGTTTCATTTCCGTAAACGGTGATCTAGATCCCATTCAGCTCGTTTCACTACGGTTATTCCATTTTACGCCAAAAATTTAGCCGACCGACTCATCCTTGCTGCGGTCGCGTTCCTTCGATCAAATGGAGTAGCAACAGTTCGTCAACCCTACCGTGACAACGGATTCCGCCGTCGAATTCCACGACCGGCACGCAGTCACCGATTCGCTCGAGCAATTGCTGGCCAGTGTTATGTCCCATTCAGGGACATCGGACAAGTAACAAGCATACTTCAACAGCGTGCCTTTGGCATGTTTGCAAAGGTAGCAATCGTTTCGTTTATAAAACACGATCGATTCAAAGCAAATACCCGGTTACATAGGCCGCCACGAATTCGATCGCTGAGTGCAATTGCGCAGCAATAACCAACCGACTATGAACGCCGCCAACGAGGAGACACACCATGAAGAAGTATTAACGTACCAGAAACGGGGCATCCGGATAGGCAACGCTGAGATTTTGTCCACGCTCATCAGAAAAACAGAGCGGCGCCCGAGAACAGAGCATTCGTTCCAAGAATTCATTGACCACTATATCATCGATTGCTCGTTTGTTGACTGAGACTGACCGGTCATTTTTATTGGATGTATTCCATTTTGACCAATTTGTCGAAGAACGTGGATCCTACCACCGAAATGTTACATTTGACTGGCCGTCGTGGCGCTCGCATTCGCGTCGTCTGGAGTCAATGTATTGGACAACTACCTAAGACATCGACATTGCTTGCTCGACAGAGATACTGGCGGTGCGTCGAAATTCAACGGAATGGCCAATCTAGTTGACAGCCGCATCCCCCTGCCCTGTCCCATCATGCTCCACCTGAAGAACTCCGTCACTCAAAGTGTGTCCGCCACAGTGGTCGGCGCTTGCCCGATCCTTTACCTACACCGGCAACCCGTGTTCCTCGCGAATGTGTCGGACTTCTTGCAAAACCTGTTCAATAAGCTGGCCGTTGCGATCAATCGACTGAAACTCGCGAATATTGACGAGAAAATTCACTGCCAGCGCTATCGACGCAATCAATAGATGAATCGAATTCGGAGACAAACCAAACCAGCCGCGAAAATCCACCGAAGAACCAGGATCAACCGCGGCTCCAAATGCTCCGGCCACGACCAAAAGCAGCACAGCCACAATCATCGCCGGAAATGTTCGATTTTTCAGCGACCGGCTTTGCTGACCCCATCGATCCGACAGGCGGTAGGCTTTGCTAGTATCTTCGATCCATCGACCTGTGCCCATGAAGTAAGTGAGCATCACTGCATGCACCAGACATGCGAATACCAATCCTGCCAGGGCCGTCCGAAAATGCCACTGCATCAACGCTCGAGTGATTTCATCAGTAGCCTTTGGATCGCCAATAGTCAGTCCAAATGTAAACACCACTACCAGCAGGATCGTGCTGAAAACTGCCAACGACAAAAAAATTCGGCTCATGATTTCTTTGAACAAATTCTCTCACAGATCACACCAATCGACCTAGCCGCGTGGGCGTGACCGTGAGACTCTTCCTACAAGCCTCTACTTCGAAGACTTATCGAGAAAACTTGATTGCACCGGAATCACGGCATCGAGTATACGTGACAGCACTTCGGCTGGAGTTCCAAGAGGATCGATGTTGGCCACAACTTCGTTCGAGTAGTAATTCAACACAGGCGCTGATTCTTCTCGATACACTTCAAAACGCCGGCGAATGACGTCTTCTCGGACATCGTCGGGACGTCCTTCAAGAATCGCTCGAAACTTGAGTCGGTCAATCATAGATTGATCGTCGGAACTGGCCAAGTGTAACACCGACAGGACCTTGATATGCGACTCTAGAATTTCGCATTGCGCGACGTTTCGCGGAATGCCGTCGAGCAGCAACAGTGACTGATCGGAGTGGTAGTTGCCGTCGGCAATTCGACCTTCTAACCACTTCTCCCATATACGTATTGTTAATTCATCGGGGACCAGTTCGCCTTTTACACTATATTGACGCACTTCTTGTCCTTCGGCTGAATTGGGATCGAGCGAACGAAAGATATCGCCGCTTGACAAATGAAAAAATCCGGGAAGTCCACCTAGCACGTTCCCCTGAGTCCCCTTGCCCGTGCCCGGTGCGCCAAACAACAACACAGCAGAATACAGTCCGTCCAACACTACATTCCTTCCGAGAAATCATGAGTAAGACCGAGCTATCCTAAACAGTCATTCGCATCACCTCAATACGTGCCTCGTTTCTCGTTAATAAGGACTTCAACCCGATAGCCACCCTGGGCACGAAAATAAAGGATCAGAACCAGATAGCCAACCGCCATCATCAACGGAACAACGGCTGTCCACTTGAGGGCCATTTGTCCACCGTAGAACCCTGCATCGAGAACATGCTTTTCCTTTGCAGTTAATCGTTCGTCATCTCGAATCGCTTCACCTGCATCAGTTTTTTTCTCCATGTTTGTTCGCCGATTGTTCAGTGTACCGACCTTTGATCCATCCAATCCCGAGATTTCCGGAAGCATCAGGAAAGAAGTCGTGTCCTGTGAACGATACAGTTCGTAAACCGTAGGGGCTTCGTGTTTGAGTTTCTGTGCCGCGTAATAATCCTGCTTATAGCCAATGCCCGGCCCACCTAAGAGCCCAGCCGACAACGCACCAATGCCTCCAATGGCTCCCATTGTTAGCGCACCACCTTTGGGAAACTGCTCACCAACGATTCCCAACATGGTCGGCCAAAAAAAAGTTTTCCCAATGCCGTAAATGGTCGCCGCCAAAAAAACAGCCCAGCCAGCGGTTGTGCTGCCCAACCAATACAACCCGACAGCGCCGAAGACTGAACATATGAAAAGCAAACCAACCGGATTGATCCTCTTGACGATTGGTCCGGCAAAAAACCGCAGGACAAACATCAGGATCGATGTGTACACAAACAATAGAGTGGCCTTCCCTCTAATCACATTGTTCATGATGTCAGTAATCCAATTGTCCGTACCCAGTTCGACATAGCCAATCATCGCATGTAGCAGCAACAGTAACAGTAACACGGGCGCTTTGAATTCCATCAACATCGTTCTGAACGTTATGCCAGCTGCTCTCGCTTCGGAGATGGGGAATGTCTGCTTGAGAATTAACAGACCATAGATAAACACTGGAAAAAGGAATAAAGCGATGCTGAATTCCCAAGCCAAATGCCTGACCGAAGCTTCAGGACCAACAAATAAAAAGGCCCAAACGCCCCCGATAACCAGACCTCCCGGCCAGCCCGTGTGAAGAATATTCAAGTAGTGTGTTCTTTGGTACGGATACATTGTCGCGACCAGTGGATTAATGACGGCTTCGCAGATGCCGTTTGCCAATGCAAACATAAATGTCCCCATGTACAGACAGCAGTAAGCAGCATCCTTGCCGTTTTCAAAGTATTCGAAGGCAAGCGTCGCTGAGGTAGTTATGAAGGCCGACAAAATGTGCAACAAAAACGCGATGACCATCAATGGCCTATATCCGACCCTGTCAATGAACAGACTGCAACTGATGATGGTCACACCAAACCCTACCAAACCTCCTCCAGTGATTGTCCCGAGTTCGCTCTTGGTAAAGCCAAAATTCGCTCCCCAATCTCCAAGAGCCTTAGCGCGAATTGCGAAGCCGATTCCGGCTGCAACGAGGGTTAGAAAACTTGCAAAAAGCACTCTACTGTTGTGATTCATCGTGTTGTTTACCCAATATGATGTATCCCGTCAGTCTGATGCAAATTAGTCGCAGGCCATGCGGATGTGCTACAATCGCCGCAGTACAAGCAGCGAGCCGCGTCGCTGCACCTCGACACTTTCGGGAAACATGCACATCCCACCCTCCAAAATTAAATCCGCGAGTCGGTTCCAGTCATCGAAGCCCATTCGCTGCCGAGGCCAATTCAGTTCGATCCACAACTGGGTCATACATTCACGAATTAGGTGTCGAGGTTGATCAGTCAAGATCTTGCAATTGATCCGGCAAATGTTTTCAGCCTTATCTTCAATCGCATCCTGTAATAATTCGTTCGCCAAATTATTGAGCGTGTCCTGAATCTCGCCTGCTTGACGACCAAGTCGCAAGAGTGCATTGCCGACCTGCGGGTTAAACTCGTCGACCAATATCGGCAAGAGCGTTCCACGAATGCGATTGCGAGTGAAACTTTCATCCGCGTTCGTAATGTCGAGAAGTGCATCCTGATTCAGTTCAGCGAGATACGCTTTGATTTGGTGTCGAGTGATAGTAAGCAACGGTCGCGCCAGCGCGATGCTGGACCTTAATTGACGTATCCGATGCATGCCCCGCAGACCCGACAGTCCTGTCCCTCGAATGATATGATGTAAGATCGTTTCAACCTGATCGTCAGCTGTGTGTGCCACCACTATGTGGCTACATCCTTGCTGATTCGCAGTCTTTTCCAGAAAGGCATACCGAATCTCGCGGGCGGTTTCCTCAATTCCCTGCCGCTTCGAATTCGCAACCTGGACGACATCTTCGGTGCCAACGATAAAGGGAACATTGACATCGGTGCACAGGGCCGCGAGCCAATCGACATCCTGACGCGACTGATCACCCCGTAACATGTGATTCAGGTGACCAACGGACAGTCTAAGCTCTAAGTCGTGCCGCAAGTGGGCCAGTCCACGTAGCATGGCGACACTGTCGGGTCCGCCGGACACGCCCAACACAACCCGCATGCCGTTTAGATGACAGGCCTGGGCTTCCATACGCAATTGGTTCAAGAAATCACTCATGACGGCCTCGCAGAAGTCATTGCGCTAACAAACAACGAATGTCACACACGAGAATATCGCTTAAGCATTTACTGCAAATCAGGTTGTGGCTTATGAAACCGCATCTATTCTAGAACCATTTCCATTGAACGGTCGCGGCAACAAGATTCGCGCCCCCTTCTGTGTTGACCATCGGTTTCGCTTTGGTAGTATGAGACTGTGTGTTGTGTAGAAAGTAACTTCGCAACGCGCTTTGGTTTGACAATCGATAACAAAACTGGAGCCTCTGAGCACTAAATGCCGGGAGGGATGGAAGCACGGTGGACCAAGTAGTCTCCGTGCGTTCAGTGAATAGTACGAGTAGTACCAAGTTTAATTCCGTTGGAAAACCGAGATGGTTCACATTCTTGATGCGACGTTACTCCTAGTTGTGCAATTGGTCTTTGCTGTGCTGGGCGTTTTTGTCGCCTGTGCGGACTGCTTGGGTAACGTGACTGAATCTCGTTCTAATTCGGTCCTATGCAACATCCGGTCTAGATTTTTGTGGACGGAGAGTGCCGTGCGTCACTGGAAGCGAAATTGTGCACAAAAACTTCCGGTGAATGTACACGTTCGCATATCTCCACCGGGCGTGATCCATCACAGTAGAATGTAGCAAGTTCAGGTTTTCCAGCTATCACTTCCTTCGATCTATTCATTTCCATTTCTCCTGGTGCGAGTCGCATTTCGGAAGAACCACTCAACGGATCTCTTCGGATCACTGACTCGTAGCTGCCGGTGCTTGGTTGTATCCTCCATTGAGCGGGTTGCCGTTTGGTGATTAATCCGGCAAATTCGGTCGTGGAAGTACCTGGTCCACCGCACTTTGTTCACGCGAGTGCAAAGAACCATACAGGCTCCTTCAAGCGGACCAATGAAGGATACGCAGGAATGCTTGCGATCGAATCGCTATTGGCAGGACAAAACTTGCTGATTCTTGCAGTGCTTGTTGCTCTAGCAGCTGCAATTGGGTTCTTCTTTGATCGCCTTCGTCGCGGGGCAGCTTATCAGCGCCGTAGTGAAATCATCGAACAGGCTCAGCGTGAGGCAGAGAACATTCGAAAATCCGAGGAACTGGCCGCGAAAGAAGTGCTACTAAAGCGACGCGAAGGACTCGAAATCGAAATCAATAAAGTTCGCGATAAATTGCGCGAGCATGAAAAGGTTCTGACCAAGCGTGAGGCCGTACTGGATGACCAGCAGCAGGATTTCGGTAAAAAGGAACGAATGCTAGAAGTCACACAGGCCAATCTGGCCGAACGAACCAAAGCCGTTGAATCCCGGGACAAGGAACTGAACCGAGTCCTGAAAGAAGAACAAGAGCAGTTGTACAAGATTAGCAACCTGGACAAAGAATCCGCCAAGAAATTGTTGCTCGATCGCCTGGATAGCCAACTGAAGAACGAAACGGGCGCGCTAATTCTGAAGCACGAAGCAGAACTGAAGCAAAACTGCGAAAAGGCGGCTTGCGAAATTATTGGAATGGCCATACAGCGGTGCGCCTCGAAGCACACATCAGAAATGACCGTTTCGACGGTCGACATTCCTAACGATGAGATTAAAGGTCGCATCATCGGTCGCGAAGGTCGAAACATTCGTGCTTTTGAAAAAGTCACCGGTGTCGACGTCATCGTTGACGATACCCCTGGTGTGGTCATCGTGTCGGCTTTCGACAAAGTCCGCCGGGAAATTGCTCGCCTCTCGCTAACTAAATTGATTCAAGACGGCCGTATCCATCCGACACGGATCGAAGAAGTTGTCACCGAAACACAAACAGAAATGGATCAGCACATCCACCGAATTGGACAGGAAGCATGTCAGGAAGTCGGTGTCATCAACCTGAATGTGAAACTAGCCGATATGATGGGCCGATTGAATTTCCGCACAAGCTACAGTCAGAACGTCCTGAGGCATTCGATCGAGGTCGCAGACCTGACGGCCATGTTGGCGGCACAGTTTGATTTGGATGTTCAGTTGGCACGGCGCTGCGGGTACCTGCACGATATTGGCAAGGCGGCCGACCATGAGATGGAAGGGGGACATCCTGCCATCGGAGCCGAGTTATTGAAACGCTATGGCGAAACGCCGGAAGTGGTGCACGCAGCTGCTGGTCATCACGACGACATTCGTACAGACTACATTTATACCGTGCTGGTCGCATCCGCTGACGCTGTTTCCGCTTCGCGACCCGGAGCGAGACGCGAAACACTGGACCGTTACATCAAACGGCTGGAAGAATTGGAAACGTTGGCCTGCGGGTTTCCAGGTGTCGAACTCGCGTACGCTGTACAAGCCGGCCGAGAGATTCGCGTCATGGTCGATTCGGGAGAAATCAACGACCGTGAAGCGGCAAAGATGTGCAAGGATATCGCTACGGCGATCGAGCAATCGCTAACGTACCCCGGTGAAATCAAAGTCAGCGTCCTGCGAGAAACAAAGGCGGTCGAGTTCGCAAGGTGATCTGTGACAAACTGATGTTCACTCTTCAGCTTGTGATTGAAGCGGCTGCCCTTCAATTATTCTTCCAAGTATTTTTTCTGTAAAATTTCTGGGGCCGCCTGCATTACCTCTCGCACGAGGTGTCCCATCTTCGGGTGTTCCGGCTGCAGGTCAACCGGCAAGCCGACCAATCGCAGTGCTTCACTGGTCGTCGGACCGATGGACGCGATAATACACTTCCCGGCCGATTTGAGCCACGTGCTGCGAGAATTGTGCATCTCGGCAATCTGCAGCACGTTGGTCAACTGATTGGCACTCGTAAACATCAGTACATCAAATTGACCGTCGATTGTCGTTTGGATGGCATTCACAAGTGGACCTGTGTCGTCAGGCAAGCTCCACCGGTAAACAGGGACACGTTTTACCCGAGCTTTTCGGCGTTCCAACTCATGATAGAACTCGTGATTCGGCTGCCCGTACTCCTGCACAGCAACCGCCTTTCCTGCCACGGACACCTGTTCTGCATCAATCATAGCTAATAGCTCGCGCCAAGTGTTCGGTTCCGGAGCATGATGGTCGATGCGAACACACCACTGCCGCAAGATGGCGGTCGGTTTTGGACCACGAACAATAACGCAACAATCTTTTAGCGCGTCGAAAAAAGTCGCTCGATCGTACTGACTTTCGATTGCTTCCAACAAAGCGCGAGCACCGACACCCGTCATGAAGATGACGACACCAATACGTCCTTGGAATAAAGCTTCGGCAAACCCAAGCGCTTCGACATTCTTGTCTAGTGGAACTTCTTGCATCGACGGTGCAATCGTTGCAATGCCATCATGTCGTTCGATCAATGACCGCATTTCGTAGACTTTGCGGCTTTCGAAGCTGCAGATTCGAAGCGGATTCTTGCGAACTCTATTCATTTTATCATGAGTACGAAAATACATCGGAATGCGAAACCTGACATATATTTGATGAATTAATATGATACACGTTGTTCTTGACTACTTCGAAGCGTCACACAGTGTGCTGCACGACATGGCCAAACGTAGCCACTTGATCAATGAACAGGAGTTTCGAGAACACGGCTGGCATATTGCCAAGACTGCTGTTGGGCTGGCCTTGACTTGTCTGACGCGCTAGAATGACACAACTCTTTAGAGTGATAACAACGATTCAATTCATTCATAGTTGCACGATGGAACGGTATGTTTTCCGTTCCACTGCGTCTTAGAAGTCTCCGAGGCCCGATGTCTCACCCCAAGATTGACCTAAAAAAACCATGGATTGCTGCCACTCTGGCCTATCTGATTCCTGGAGCCGGACATTTGTACCAACGTCGGTTTTTCAAAGGTATTCTATACTTCACGTGCATCCTAGGAACGTTTTATTGTGGAATGCACTTGGGAAACTGGAAGATCGTCTACTTGCGCTGGGAACCGGGATACAAGACGATTGGTTATTTTTCCCAGGTTTTGGTCGGTTTGCCAGCTTTGCCCGCGCTCATCCAGTGGACTCGATACGCTCCACCTCCGGTTGATCATACCAGTGCGCACCGACGCAACGAAAAATACACCTGGATCAACAAACCAATTTCTACCACATTTGACGGGCGGATGAGAATCGGAGACGACGGCCCGATAGACTCCATTTCAGGTCATATCACAATAGAACCGGTAAAGGGAAAATCTGGCTGGGACGTGACAGGTACCTTCAAAGGCCTGCGCAACGGTCATGCGCAAACTGAGCTGACGGTGGTCAACTTAATTGAAATCGGTCCCGCACTGTTTGCCAGCGAAGAGACCAACTATGCTCAATTGGTCGAGGATGATGCGATCATTCCCAGAGTGTTCTCTAGCAACAGACGCTATTTGTACTGTCGAGTTGAGCCACGAGAACATCAGGAATCGAAGGCCGCGTACATTGAAGGCACTATTCCACGAAAATTGCGGGATTGGTATCAGGTGCCACTGGAAAATGCCGGCCAGGAAGACCTTCACAAGAATCTAGGAAAACTTGTCGAACTGGCCCAAGTCTTCACCTGGATTGCCGGCTTGTTGAATCTGCTAGCTATTTGGGACGCATTGGAAGGTCCCGCATACGGATATGGCAACGAAGACGAACGGCAGAACGAAGAGCAATCGAAATCGAAGGCTAAAAAACCGAAGTCCAAGCAGCGATCCTCGTCAAACGTTGTAGCAGGAACATCGGCAAAGTTGAAAGCGGAAGACTCTGTCGCATCCTAAATGCCCGAAGCGTCGATAACTACTCAACCCCAAGAGTTGAACCATGCCGTTCTATCCGTTTGCGGAAGCATCCGTCAACGTCACATGGTACCTACTTCCGCTGGTTGCGGTTATCAGTCTGGTCTACAGTGCCAGCCGTTACGAAATGACCGAGCGTATCCTGCACCGGGCTGCCAGATTGTTCGTCACCATCCTGTTTTTCATGGGTGTCGTCTTCGCGATCCTGCTGGCTTTGTCGTTTAATCTGTGACGTTTCCACTACAGGGACCTTCGACGTCAACTGGTTGCTTCCACCGCCCTCTCGTTCGAAACCAAAGTCGTCGAAGCTACGACAACTTGTACGACAAGAGCAGCCCTTCCAGAGGAATGAAGTCGTCCTCGAGGAGTGTTCAGCGTGCATGCTTGTGAGTTAGCCACCGCTTATGATTTTGGGATGTCACCTGAACCTGCATGGATCCGACCGCGCATGAATAACGTTCGTGAAATAGTGACAAACAAACCAACAATGATTGCCAAGACACCCAGAACGAGCGCAGAATCAAACAGGATGAAATATAGAACGTCGGCGACAGGCGCTGGTTGCGATTGAACAGTACCCTTGAAGCTTTGGACAAGTCCGAGATGATGGAGCCCCCATATACACAGAAAGGCTAACAAGAATAAAATGACGATTAGAGTGAGCCGTTTCATGGTATTGCGGTCGGTGAACGCTTGATCGTCGCCATCCATTGGCAACTTCAAGAGCTGTGTTTGGTCCGTTGATATCTGCGGCAGATCGCTATTCGGAACCGCAATCGAGAGTTCCTTGTGGACCGACGCAAACGCTTCTTTCCCTTCGATAATCGATGCCGCATCAAACCGTGTCCCGAAATATCGATCCTGCGCATCCGAGCTGTTTAAAACAGTCCCAGCATCACCGCTAACTACGACTTTGCCGGCACAAATGACGTAGCTGCGATCGGTGATCGCTAAAGTTTCCCGTTCACGATGATCGGTCAGCAAAATAGCGATACCACTATTGCGCAGGACGGCGATGATATCCTGAATGTCGTAAATTGTTTTCGGATCGATTCCGGCAAACGGTTCGTCCAGCAGGATCAGACTGGGTTCCGTCGCCAGACAGCGAGCGATTTCCAACCGGCGGCGTTCGCCCCCCGAGAGTGTTGAGGCGATCTGCTTCCGCTTATCTTCCAGACCAAATTGCGCCAATAATCGCTGGACTGACTGTTCGCGTTGCTGCCGTTGCAAAGTCCCGTATTCGAGAATCGCCAGAATATTTTGCTCGACTGTCAATTTTGCGAAGATACTGTCTTCCTGTGGAAGATAACCCATACCCTGCTGGGCTCGTTTGTACATTGGCCAATCGGTGACGTCGATACCCTTCAACAAAACACGTCCTTCGGTCGGCGCAATCATACCGCACGCCATGCGGAACACCGTCGTTTTCCCGGCACCGTTCGGGCCTAACAATCCGACGATCTCACCTCGCTCCACTGAAAAGTTGATGCCATCCACCGCCCGCATTCCTGGGTAATCCTTGACTAAACCAACACATTCCAAAAGTGGCATCAATATGTCCTCCGTGACAGCGTGCGGGAATCGTCGCGAGACAGTAGTGCACTTACCGAATTCGTTGCATGCGAGTGACGTTAGGATAAAATGGGACACGGAAGCTCGGATACCTCGGTACGCTATAAACTCGCTCGCCCCGGAAACTTTTTTCCTTGTGATAAGCGACCGGATAACCTTCACCGCTGTTCAAGAATGGCTGACCGTGCGGCCAGTAGATAAAAAACGCTTTGCCGACGAGTGCCGAACGTGGCACGGCATGCCGATGCTTAGCACGTCGAGTGTTGGACCACAACCGGCTGTCCTTGCTGCGTGAACTGTTGTCGCCTAGCATCAGGTACTCGTCCGGTCCTAATTCAAACTGCGATTCCTGCGCCTTATCACTATAATGCTCGTACCATTCGACTGAGTCGGTCAGCAAGGCTCGTAGCATTTCTTCGTTCCGATTCACGTCCAATCCACCGAAAATTCGATCACCCATCTCCGTTCGCCTAGTAAAACCATTCATGTAGCCGTCATCAACAACATCCTCGCTGCGATAATAGGTATCTCGCTGAAGTAGCAAGTGCGACACTTGAACGGTGACTCCCCTCGCAGCAATTCCGACTGGAACGAAATCGTCCTCTTGCGGACTTGGGTTAGCTGTGTGCGGAATTTGAAATTCTGCCTTCGAGCCAAATTCGACCAGCTTGTCGTTCAGCCACAGGCAAAGGCGATCGTCGACGTTAGCAAACATTACGGTGTAGCGGCCTGTTCCCTTAATTTTAGTGTCTGCTGACGCCAAGATAATTTCCTCTTCGTCGCGGTCAAGAATGCCCACCATCAACAATGTTGCTCGGCCACTTTTGACATCGAGCCGGCATCGATACCGACGGCGGCCTTCGTTTAGCTCGAACAATAATTCTGGCTGATTGCCGATCTGAATCACGTTGACGTGACACGTCAACGTCAAATCACCGACCCAGTAGTAATCTCGGTACAAGCTACCGTCCACACCACCGGTGTACGAATTGTAGCCGCAAAAGTCAGTGATCAATTCGGCACTCGGATTCAAGTCTTGCTGCCACGGATCGATTGTTGAATCATTCCCCGAGCTAACTCGTTCCCACACGTTTGGCGATGGAGCAAAATGACGATAGCGGATCCAACGATACTGGCCATCATTGCTTCGTTCCAACGACAATCGAAATGTCCTCGATTCCGGCTCGTCGATCCAACCATCATCAGTTTCCGACCAACCAGCGATGCCGCCGCTGTGATCATTTTTTGTGACCGCTGCCCAGCGTTTCGGCCATCCATATTTGTGCAATTCCGTTTCCTGATGATCGTTATCGTAAACAAGCAATTGCAAGTCGCGCTGTTTCTCGGGGTCCACCTTGCGCAAGATCTCACGTTCGCCAGACTCTCCAAGACGGTACAAATCTCCGCGTTTGATGATGATGGTCTCGTCCGGCAACCCAACAAGCCGCTTGATGTAATTCGTCCTTGATTCTTCCGGATACTTGAAGACCACAACGTCCCACCGTTTTGGATCGCTGAATTCATAAGGAAACTTGTTGACCAAAATTCGGTCGCCTTTGAAAACCGGAAGATCCTTAATTTTGTTCTCGTATCGACAATTCGGACACAATGCCGTTTCGATCCGCGAGACCAACAGGCCTTGGCTGTCAACTTCATCGCTTGCCCCCACGGTGAAGTGGTCCTTGCACTTTTCGCAAGTAATGTCTTTATGACGGCCATGAAGCGTCGGCGCCATTGAGCCAG
This sequence comes from Planctomycetota bacterium, assembly GCA_963582345.1. Classification (GTDB taxonomy): domain Bacteria; phylum Planctomycetota; class Planctomycetia; order Planctomycetales; family Planctomycetaceae; genus CAUZSN01. Next base: position 27,834 of record CAUZSN010000001.1, on the reverse strand, counting down.
TGGGAATCACAAATGCTTCTGCTTCGAAAGCCCTAAACAAGAATGCTAGCACGAATGCCACAACGACCGACTCGACCGTTTCCCGCATTCCTTCTTCGTGTTCCGTCTTCCGGTTCGCCTTTTCACTCTTGTGGACTACTCCCTTCTGCCCCTCGACTGCATCTAGTTTCGATTTCTCTCGTTTGCTCATCTAGGTTTCGTTTCCTTTTTCGGTTCCCTATACTCAGAGGAGCTCCGACGAGTTCGAAATATAACGGCTGCGGCTACCGGAAATTTTTCGCCGAATTAGCGAATATAATGAATTCGCGAAAAGTCTGGAATGCGGATGTAACTGACATAGTTTCCGATTCGGATTTTTCCCGGTCGGGACGGCAAATGGACAACCAATGGCTTTCCGAGGAACATGCCGCTGCTGACCATACCGTTCGGCCAACTGCGGCTATCCAGCGACACGGGACTATTGTCACCTAGAAAGTAGTATTCGTCATCTCTCAGTGAAAACGGTTCGTCAATAGCATTGCGACCGCCACCGGCGGTATAGTACACGTCTCGGAAAAGTTTCAACGAATCAACTGACACATTCAACCCGCGGGTACCGAATCGAACCGGACGACGCAGCGTGAGCTGTCCATTGTCGGTCGCGCCTTGTGCACTACGCTCTCGGACCGCTTCGCCCAAGTTATCATACGGATTTTTCGGTAACTGAATTGGAATTTTGAACACAGTCTCCCCTTCCACCGCTACAATGATTTGCCGATCAAAGGTTGACATTTCAACCAACACGGATTTCGAGAGCATTTGCGGTGGAAGTCGAGCCGCACAAATCGCCAAAACGACATCTTCTTCCTTCAAGCTGACCGTTCCGGCACCCACGTCAAAAACGCAACTGAAGACGCGATCCCCATCCGTTATCTGAAGCACAAACTGGCCATTTCCACCATGAATGGTTGCTTGAGCCGTCAGCATCACGTCGCGAATCGCAACGGGTGCGCTCGACCTCAATGGACGATTGTATCCATACAGATCAGTGATCGGCGATAAATGAGACTGCTCGTCGATCTGCCAGATGGCTCGCGTCAGTAACAGATCGTTGGTCCGCGACAGCAACCGGTCACGAAGAACGGATGGAAGCGTCCCAATGCAGACCAGTCGTCGTGCCACTGGATCGTAACAGAGAGGTGCAAGTATCGCGTTTGGGATCTCGACTCCATCCGGCCACCGGTCCAACGGGACTGATGTTGTGTGCAATCCACCGCTACGAATCCAATGTCGGTATGTGACCCAGGTTGTTGCTTGCTCGGATGCGCTTTCTTCCCTGTCGAGATCTACAGATTTGAAGCCGCTCCCGCTGGTGTGCCAGCCCGGCTGGGCGATCCATCGAGAATTCCAACTCTCAGTCTCAGGTGGACAATAGTCGTCATCATAAACGAGAACACGGATACCTCGCTGTTGGCTCAGGTTTTTTCGCTGAATCTCGCCATTGACGTAAATGTCGCCTTTGATAATCTGCATGCGTTCGCCAGGCAGCCCGACCAGACGTTTCACGTACGCTTGAGTTGGCTTGTTGGGGTTTTGAAACACGACGACTTCCCAGCGGCGAGGTGATTTGAACGTAAAGGCATGTTTGTGCACCAACAGTTGATCGCCGACGCTGGGCGGGATCGACGCGACGTTGATTCTTGCGTGACCACAATTCGGGCAAGTCACAAACTCCGGTTCTAATACCATTTTCTCATGAGAGACTCCGAACGCAAACAAGAACCTGCAGGTTGGACACTGAATCCGCTTGTGATACCCCACTAGATTCGGTGCCATCGATCCCGTCGATATGATGTACCCCTCAATGGCAAAGGTCCGAAACAGCGTCACCGCGACGGCCAGACCGATCAATGAGTCAAAAAGTGGTCGGAAACCGCTTTTGTCTCGATGCACTTTGTGCGCAGTGGACACTTCAGTTCGTGTGCCGATCGGCCGTATGCAATCGATGGTATCGGACATAGGAACAAACAGACTGTCACCGGACAAAATTTCTCGATCACCAAAACAGCGGCTCTTTGATTCTAGCGGAATGCAACGATTTCGCGAAAGCAGGACTACTCGTCATTTCCCACTTCCAACACGGACAAGAACGCCTTCTGCGGGATTTGAACCTCGCCGAATTGCTTCATACGTTTCTTGCCTTCACGCTGCTGAGCCCACAGTTTGCGCTTGCGGGTGATGTCGCCGCCATAGCATTTGGCAGTCACGTTTTTGCGGAGCGCAGGAATAGTTTCGCGGGCGATCACGCGTGAGCCAATGGTAGCTTGCAATGCGATTTCGAACTGGTGCTTCGAGATTTCGTTCTTCAGTCGCGTGACCAGACTGCGACCACGGCGGTCTGCCTTTGAACGGTGAACAATCGTCGACAGAGCGTCGACACATTTGCCTTTCACCAGGATATCCAACTTGACCAATTCGGCCGACCGGAAACCAACGATTTCGTAGTCCATTGTCCCGTAACCACGTGTCGCGCTTTTCAGCTTGTCGTGCATGTCGTACACAATCTCGCCTAATGGCAATTCATAAATCAATTGCGCCCGCTTTGGGCCCAGGTATTCGGTGCTCTTGTAAATGCCGCGACGATCTTCGCACAACTGCATAATTGCACCAATGTACTCGCTGGGCAGGATATAGGTCACTCGGGCGATCGGTTCGCGGAATTCCTGGATCTCCCCGATATTGGGTACTTCCTGAGGGTTGTCGATAAGAATGCACTGGCCATTGCGTGTTTGGATTTCGTAGGTGACGTTCGGAGCGGTTTGGATTAAGTTGATGCCGGCTTCGCTTTCTAGTCGCTGTTGGATGATCTCCATGTGCAACATGCCTAGGAACCCGCAGCGAAATCCGAAACCGAGTGCTTCGCTAGTTTCCGGAACTAATGTGAAGCTGGAATCATTTATGCTCATCTTTAGTAATTCTTCGCGTAGTTTTTCGAAGTCAGTCGCTTCTGTCGGATACATTCCGCAGAAGACCATCTGCTGCGGTTCCTGATACCCAGGCAACGCTGTTTTGGGCAGGTTTTTCATCTCAGCGACCGTGTCGCCCACGTGCACAAGGCCTAACTGTTTAATGCCGCTCAGCAGGTAACCCACTTGGCCCGGACCCAGCGATTCGCAAGCGGTCATTTGCGGGCGGAACTGCCCCAGCTCGATCACCGCGTGTGACGTGCCCGTTTTCATAAATTCAATCATTTGGCCTTTTCTCAGCCTCCCGTCGATGACGCGCACGTACGCCATTACGCCACGGTATTCGTCGTACTTAGCGTCGAACACCAGTGCACGCAACGGTGCGTCTGGACGCCCTTGCGGCGGTGGAACGCATTGGATAATCGCTTCAAAAATTTCGTCGATACCAAGCCCCTGTTTGGCGCTAATTTGAAGGGCAGACGCTGCATCCAGTCCCAAAATCGTTTCCACTTCTTCCAACACTTCACTGATGCGAGTCAGCGGCAAGTCGATCTTGTTAATCACCAGAATGATGGACAAATCTGCTTCGAGCGCCGCATAAGCATTGGCCATGGTTTGAGCCTGAACACCTTGAAACGCGTCAACTAGTAACAACGCGCCTTCGCAGGCCGCTAGGCTGCGCGATACTTCATAATGAAAGTCGACGTGACCCGGCGTGTCGATGAGATTCAATTCGTACTTCTGTCCTTGATACACATAGTTAATGGCAACAGTCCGCGCCTTGATGGTGATTCCACGGTCCCGTTCAATCTCCAGATCGTCCAAGATCTGATCTTTGAACTCACGGTCGCTGATTGCTCCCGTCTTCAATAGCAACTGGTCCGCCAATGTGCTCTTGCCATGATCGATATGGGCAACAATCGAAAAATTTCGGATAAAACGCGGATCCATTGAGCTGATGTCCGATTCGTGGTTCAGTGACATCAATCAGCGACCGGCATACGAATAAGCGGCGGACGCAGCGAGGCCAACTTGTCCAGCTCAATGTCGGCGGCCCGCATACTACCTTCAGTCGTGCGGTGGGTCATGACGACCAGTGGGACAATCGATGCCGCTGACGACTTGTCTCGTTCGAATCCAGACGCTTCGTGCTGAATGACCGACGCCAGACTGATCTGATGTCGACCCAATATGTCAGTTATGTCAGCCAGCACATGCGGGCGATCTTCAACGTTGTACCGTAGGTAATAGCGTCGCGAAATCTCTTCTGCAGTTCGAACGGGTAACGGCAAGTGATGTCTCCACAAGTCCAGTCGGGAAAACGTCAACTGGGCACGACCGATAGCGATATCCAGCAGGTCAGAAACGACGGCTGATGCGGTAGGCATTTGCCCCGCTCCAAGACCTGAATACCACGTTGGTCCGACAGCATCGCCGTCCAACTCGATCATGTTAAATACACCATCTACCTGAGCCAGCGGTCGTTCGTGCCGTACCAATGTCGGTTGAACGTGCATCTCCAACTGACCGGCAAGCAACTGAGTTACTGCCAACAGTTTGACGGTGTAACCAAGTTCCTGGGCATACTTCAAATCGGCCAGTTCTAATAAGTCAATGCCCTGGCAGAGAAATGACTCAAGAGGAACTTTTGTTCCAAAGGCTAGTTGAGTCAGTATGACCAGCTTCTGTGCAGCATCAGTCCCCTCGATATCCATAGCCGGATTGGATTCGGCATAACCCATTTTCTGCGCCCGTTCGAGAATTTCCACATATGAGCGATCCTTAGAGAGCATTTCGGTCAGGATGAAGTTGCTCGTGCCATTTAGGATCGCTTTAATTGAAGTAATCTGGTTTGCGGCCATCGATTGCCCCACGGCCGCGATTATAGGAATTCCACCGGCAACAGCTGCTTCAAAAGCGACACAGCGATTCAATTCTTCAGCTCGAGCGAACAACTGATCGCCATGCTGGCACAGTAGTGCCTTGTTGGCGGTCACTACATCCTTTCCCGATTCCAAAAGTGAAAGCATGATTTTCCGTGCCGGCTCAATGCCGCCAATCAACTGGATGGCGACGTCGATCTGATCATCGTTGATGACCGATTCGATGTCGCTGGTTAATACTGCTTCAGGTAGATCGACGTCGCGCGGTTTGCTCACGTCACGGACAACAACTCGGCGCAGTTCGACCGATTGGCCAGCACGCCGCGTCATGCGCTCGGGCTGCTGTAGCAAAATCTTAGCGACCCCGGTCCCAACAGTCCCCAAACCAATGATGGCAACTTTCAGCGATTGCATAACTTCAAAAAGAATAGGTCGTTGATTCTCACAACATCTTTGCGGTTAAGCGTCTTGTGGCGCCTAAGAGCTAGATTGCTAGGTAGCCGAACATGCCAAACTAAAAACGTTTAGGCGTTGTCGGACGAATTCTAGATTCTAGAAGATTCAGCTACAGTTTGAAAAGTTGGCCCACATTTGGCCGGATTGCGACAAGATTTGGAGTGTCTATAATCAAGTCTCAACTGTGGTGTCAATTCTGAAATGGGATTTTCCTACGATGGCGAGTTCTACATATCAGACCGTTCGCATTGGAGCGGTCAACTACTTGAATTCGAAACCGTTGATCGAGGGGCTCAACCTATTGGCTCCTAAGGCGGAATTAATCCTGGATTATCCCAGCCGGCTCGCTGATGGACTGGCCCATGGATTGCTCGACGTGGCATTGATCCCGTCCATCGAATGTCTGCGAGATAAAGGCTACGAAATCGTCTCCGACGCCTGCGTGGCAACGCACGGACCGGTACTGAGCGTTAAACTATATAGTCGCGTTCCAGTTGCCGAGATACGTAGTTTGGCGCTGGACGAAGGCTCGCGAACCAGTGCGGTTCTGGCACAAATCATGTTAGCCGAGCGGTACGGTGTGAAACCTGAAATCCAGCCATTGCCGCTCAGCTTGTCGACGAACGGAACCGATGCCGATGCGGTTGTGATAATCGGTGACCGAGCTATCAAACCGCCCCGCGAAAAGTTTGCGGCAACTTGGGACCTTGGCGAAGAGTGGCTCGATTGGACAGGTTTGCCGTTCGTCTTCGCGATGTGGGCAACGCGGGAGGGATTTGAGTTGGGAAACGTCGAAGAGGCCCTAAATCGCGCCCGGGACCGAGGCGTGGAAAACATCGCTGCGATCGCTCGGCGCGAGGCGCCGGTACTCGGCCTTTCGGAACAGTCGGCCATTGATTACCTGTCCAAAAACCTGTATTACCAATTTGGATCGGCGGAACGGAGTGGACTGGTCCTATTCCAGCAACTGGCAGTCAAACGGGGACTGGCTCCCGAAGGTGTTGACCTTGTCTTCCGAAATTGCACACTTGCTCGATAAAGCCGCTAGCGCGCAGCGGCTGACCTTTGACGAAGGATTGGAGCTTCTGAAGTGCGGCGATTTGGTCGAGTTGGGCAAAGTCGCCAACAAGGTCACCGAACGGCTTCATCCGGAACCATTCCGCACGTATAACATTGATCGGAACATCAACTACACAAATGCCTGCACGGCCGTCTGCGATTTCTGTGCGTTTTATCGGCCGGCCGATCATTCAGACACTTACGTTCTGGAACGCGACGTGTTGTTGAAGAAAATTGAGGAGACGATTGAACTGGGCGGAGACCAGATTCTGTTGCAAGGCGGCCTGCATCCGTCGTTGCCGTTCGAGTGGTACGAGGAACTGCTACGGGACATCAAGGCGCACTTTCCGCAACTGAATGTCCACGGATTCAGTCCACCGGAAATTAACCACTTCACAAAAATCAGCAAGCTACCGCTACGGACGGTGCTGGAACGGCTGAAAACGGCTGGATTGGGAAGTTTGCCCGGTGGCGGCGGCGAGATCCTGGTAGACCGAGTTCGCAAGCAAATTACCCGGGGCAAGGTACTAACTGACGATTGGCTGAACGTTCATCGCGTCTGGCACAAATTGGGCGGCCGTTCGACGGCAACCATGATGTTTGGCCACGTGGAAACGTTAGCGGATCGAATTGAACATTTGGAACGACTTCGCCAATTGCAAGACGAAACGGGTGGATTCACTGCCTACATTTGCTGGACGTTTCAGCCCCCACCCGGTCCCCCTCCAATACCTAGCGGCCGTTTCGCCGTAGATCGTGACATGTCTCGCATTGCGCCGGCAGGTGCCTTCGAATATCTGAAAACTCAGGCCGTCAGCCGACTGTATCTGGACAACTTCGCCAACATCCAGTCGTCCTGGGTCACTCAAGGAGAAAAGATCGGTCAGATTGCACTCTTCTTCGGCGCAAACGACATGGGCAGCCTGATGATTGAAGAGAACGTCGTGGCTGAGGCGGGAACGGTCTATTATTTATCGCTGGATACGATCCGCAGGTCTATCAAAGAAGCGGGCTACATTCCTCGACAACGCAACGTCTTTTACGAATACATCGACGACTTCAACTAGACCGAATGTCTCAAGCAAACGGGTTGAACAACGCTACCCGTCCTCAACTCGCCGATATAACAAATGTGGCAGTTGGGGTCGCTCTCGTCGGGCCAACCTATAAGGTAAACGACTCACTCAAGACCGTTTCACGATCCACGTTCTGTCGGTCCCCTCTGTATGTTGCAGTGGTTGCACGTTTGAATTGATCATACTGCTTGGGCTGGCGATTTCGGTGAATCGCTCTGTATCTGTGATTGAACACCAGTCCCGCACGATTGCAGTAATGCGGTTTCAGGAGTGAGTGTTTTACCAGGACGATTCGACGATGATTCATGTCTCTGAACTAACAAAAAACTTTCTGGATTTGCGTCTAGGACATGTCACTGCGCTCGAATGTGTCAACTTTAACGTGCAGCCGGGCGAAATCTTCGGACTGTTGGGTCCCAATGGAGCCGGCAAAACGACCTGCCTACGAATACTGAGTACGGTTCTCAGACCAACCAGTGGCACAGCGACAATCACCGGCTTCGATGTCAGCACGCACCCAGCGGAAGTACGAAACCGGATTGGATTTATGTCAGGGAACACGGGTATTTACGATCGTATGACCGCCTGGGAAATGGTCGAGTACTTCGGACGCCTATATGGCATGGCCGAAGATACCTTGCAAGAGCGCATCACCAGCATCTTCACAACGCTTCAAATGTACGATTTCAAGGACGTGTTGGGGTCGAAAATGTCGACCGGAATGAAGAAAAAAGTTTCAATTGCTCGAACCATCGTTCACGATCCGCCGGTGCTAATTTTTGACGAACCAACTTCGGGGCTAGACGTTTTGGTAGCTCGAAAAGTTCTGGAAACTATCGGTTTGCTACGTGACCAAGGCAAATGCATTATGTATTCGACCCACATCATGCGTGAGGTCGAAAAGCTATGCGATCGGATCGCCATAATCCATAAAGGCATCATTTTGGCGACAGGCACGCCGAAAGAGCTGGAGCATCAACACAGTAAACCGGACATGGAAGAATTATTTTTTGAATTGATCGACAACTACGAACGGCAGTGCCGGGACGAAGGTTACAAAGCGGCGGCGTTGGCATGAGTTGGAACAACATCCAGTTGATTTTTCTCCGTGAAGTGCAGGATCAACTGCGTGATCGCCGCACACTGTTCATGGTCGCCGTGTTACCGCTACTGCTGTATCCGGCACTCGGCATCGGCATGCTGCAAATGACCATGCTGTTCAGGGAACAGCCTCGCACAGTGGTCATCTTGGGAGCCGAATATTTACCACCGCCACAGCTGCTGAAGGAAAACCGTTTTGTGTTCACCGACAGGCTTACAGTGACTACCGAAGCCGACTTGGACAAATCAGATCGGGACGGGCCGGACTCCCATGCGGTCCAGTTAATCGATCAGGCGAAAGTCATCCGCGAGAAACTTCGAAACCGGGATCAGCTTGAAGCTGATATCGAACTGGTCATGCAAGAACTAAACGACGAAGACCGAACAACGGCTCTGCAGACTGAATTGGATCAGATTGAACAAGACCTGATTCAGATCTTCGCGTCCAGCCAGATACAAGTGTTAATCATCGTTCCTGAACGGTTTGCGGAACATCTTGAAAAAGCGAAGCGGCAACTGGTCGACCGGAAAGTCGGCGCACAAAATAATTTCGACTATCCCCGACCAATCATCGTCAAGAACCGCGCCGACGATAAGTCAGAGGTCGCCTATACCCAAGTCAAGCAAGCCATGGATGCCTGGGAACAAGAGATCCTGAAAGAACAGCTAAGCTTAGCTCATTTGCCGGAAACTTTACCAAAACCGGTTGGTCCGAAATCCGTCGACCTAGCGGGAAAAAAGCAAATTGCCGCCAATTTGTGGAGTAAGCTTTTTCCCGCCCTGCTGGTCATTATGGCGGTGACCGGAGCGTTTTACCCAGCGGTCGACCTGGTGGCAGGCGAAAAAGAACGGGGAACTATGGAAACGCTGCTGATTTGCCCCGCCACACGCAGCGAAATCGTGATGGGCAAGTTCTTTACCGTCATGCTGTTCAGTGCTTCGACGGCATTATTGAACCTAGCCAGCATGGGAGCAACCGGGCAGTACATGGTTTCCGTGGCCGGGAGCGGCGCATTTTCAAGGATCGGTGACATTGCGTTCCCATCGCCGGCCTCGCTGATTTGGCTGATCGTGCTGCTGATTCCGTTGGCTGCGCTGTTCAGCGCGCTAAGTTTGGCTTTGGCAACGTTTGCTCGTAGCACAAAAGAGGGTCAATACTACCTGACGCCGCTGTTGATGGTCACTATGGGGTTGACGGTCTTCTGCTTGTCTCCGGCAGTCGAAATCAAACCGTTTTACAGCATCATCCCGATCGTAGGAGTGGCTCTGTTGTTGAAGGCGCTGCTGCTGGCACCCGTCCCCACCAACGAATTATACTTTTATGTCGTCCCGGTCCTGGTGACCAGCATTGGCTACAGCTTACTGGCACTGTGGTGGGCCGTTGAACAATTCAAGAGCGAAGAAGTACTTTTCCGCGAAGCCGAACGTTTCGAACTCAGGCTGTGGATCCGGCATCTGCTATGCGACAAGAAACCGACGCCGAGTTTCGAGGAAGCCGGTTTTTGTTTTGTGATCATCATGCTGCTGCAGTTCGTCTCGTTGAAATTTATGGGACAGGCTATCGAGCATGCGACTTTAGCCAATGCATCCATAGAAGCTAACGAGTTAAAGAAAGCGATCGGCCTATTGTTGCTTAAACTGTTGATGATTCAACAACTGGTCATCATCTTTTGCCCGGCGTTGTTCATGGGCGCAACACTGGCCACCAGCTTTGTCCGTACATTCCGTTTTCGGATGCCGAAGTTCAGCATGCTGGCATTGGCCGTCATCTTACCTTTGGTATTACATCCGCTGTCGCTGGAGTTCCTTTCCCAACTGAATTGGTTCTTCCCAAAGCTTTCCGAAAGCGTCGTCAAAAATTTCGAAACCATGTCTGATGTGCAGCAACCTATGTGGTTCGTATTGCTAGCTTTCGCCCTCACTCCAGCCATTTGCGAAGAAACCGCCTTTCGAGGCTTTATTCTGAGCGGATTTAGTCGATCAGGTCGCGTCGGGTTGGCCATTGTACTTTCCAGCCTGATGTTCGGCGTCACGCACATGGTCCCCCAGCAGGTTTTTAATGCGACACTCTTAGGCTTGGTACTGGCATTGATTGCAATTCGAAGCAACAGCCTGCTGCCTGCAATTATTTTCCACTTTATCTACAATTCACTAGGCGTACTGCACGCACGCGTCAGCACTTCCTGGGTAGAAACGGCTCCGATCAATTGGTTCTTTTACGTCGAAGACGACACTGTCCGCTACGAATGGCCCACTTTGGTCATCGCCGCATTCGTCGCAATCGCACTTCTTCGTTGGCTGGTCCGCCAATCGAATGCCGAAACAACTTCCTCCGTAACCTTCGTCCACTCACCGAAACCCGAGCGACTGGCGGGAACGGGCGCGGCCACAAAACCACCAATCGAGATTGCATAGACACGTGAACAACCGTAGCCATTGGGCCTCAGTCAAACGAATAACTGATCCCTAGCTCGCATTTTCAAGATGGCCGCTGAAAGCACCAGACTCCACGCACGGTGGGTTTTTTCTGTTGACGATGATCCGATCCAAGACGGGACGGTCGAAATCGACGGCGGGCGTATTGCTGGCGTCCACGGAACGTTTACCTCGAATGCACACGACCTAGGAAATGTGGCCCTCATTCCAGGGCTGGTCAATGCGCATTCACACTTGGAATTCAGCGACATAACCCAGCCACTTGAGCCATCGGAACTGTTTGCTGATTGGCTCCGCGCTCTCGTCCGGCACCGACGAAATCGGTCTGAATCTGTGGTGAACACCATCAACCACGGATTTCGCGAAAGTGCTCGATCTGGAACAACGCTGATCGGAGAAATTGCGACCGACGGTTGGTCGCCGGATGCATTCGCGGACCTTGGCCCGCGCATGGTTGTCTTTCGGGAATTGATTGGGCTGCCGAAGGAACAGCTTACTGAACAACTGATGCTTGCGCGCAAGCATCTGGAACAGGTAGAGCAAGACAAGAGGTCCAACCTCGTTCGGGGTCTTAGCCCACATGCAGCCTATAGCGTCCATCCGGAATTGTTCGATTGGCTCGTCGATCTGGCATTTCAGTCGAATGTACCTGTCGCGGTTCACTTGGCGGAAACAACGGCGGAACTGCAATTGCTGAAAAACGGAACTGGGCCACTCGTCGAATTAATGCGCGACTATAACGTTTGGTCAGACAGCGCGATCCCGCGATTCGCAAAACCACTCAATTACATAAAACCGCTCGCGAAACTGCGTTGTGCCTTGGTGATTCACGGCAATTATTTGGATGCCGAGGAAATCGAATTTCTTGCTCAGCATCCTTGGCTGTCCGTGATCTATTGTCCCCGCACACATGCCTACTTTGGAAATTCGACTCATCCATGGCGTACGATGCTACAACGAGGAGTTTCGCTTGCGATCGGAACGGATAGCCGGGCATCGAATCCCGATTTGAGCATTTGGCGGGAGTTGTTGTTCCTGCGGGAGCGTTTTCCTGACGTTGATCCACGTATCCTGTTGCAGTTGGGAACAATTCGAGGCGCTCGGGCATTGGGACTCGAAATCGAAACGGGGAGTCTTTCGGCTGGCAAGTCGGCAGACCTAGCGGTAGTCGAACTGGGGAAGTCTGCAAGCACAGATCCGTACTCGTTGCTGTTCGACCGCTCTAGCCGGATAGTCGCTACGATGCGTGCAGGCCACTGGTTCGACCACTAAGCGCCACGATTGCATTCGAGACTTGATCCAGTAGTCTAGATTATTGAGTTAGTGAGCAATGGCTCGCCGGGATTTGCAAATGTGAGTTGCACCAACGAATTCTTGACATGGACAAGACATTAATTACGTTTGGAAAACCCACATATGATCTGAGGTCCGTCTCGGATGACGAGTTTTTGCGAGCTATTGGCTGGAAGTCAACAGCTCCATCCGCATTACAACGGGCAGCCATTCAGGGCGATCTCCGGCGCTTTTGCCGAGAATGGATCGCCCTGCTCCAGCCGCGAGTAAAGCGGTGCAAAGTCACAAGCCGGCGCTGGCATTCTCTGGCACTTTGGTCGATCGACGCATTTGAACAAAATGATTGCACCGACCGACTCGCTAATTTCTTGATCTGTTGTGAAGAGGTGGAGCGGTCTGGCTCGGAGTTGGCGAGCACGAAGACAAAAGCAAGACGCTCCATCGGCTCGAAGACCGAAAATGAACAGCGAATCCGGCGCGAGCCGACCGGCCACAGCCGTCAGCCACAGCGTCTTTCGTCTGTCGTCACCGACTGGTTGGATTCCGTCGACACCCAAGTTTCGATGATTGAATTATTGGCCCTGTTCGAGTTGCTCTTACATTTCTCAGCCAAGTTGACTGACGATGTTTTGTGGAATTTGTGGCGAACGACGCTCTCTGCAGCGACCGAATTCAGTGCTCAGACAAACGAACTGGATGGGTCTCAGGTGACAGAAGATCAACAGCTTCTGATTCTCGGAGAATTGCCATGGCTGTGCGGTTTGATATTCGCCGACATTACACGATCTGAAGGTTTGCGTCGCAATGGCCAGCGATTCCTTTGCCGAAAGCTGGCGGAAAAAACTGACACCGACGGTACTCCAGACGCAAAGTTGATCGAACGACTTCCACTGTGGCTGGCTCCATTGGTGCGAGCAGCCCAGTGGACAGTCTGGTTCGAATTGCCATTGTGGAACAAGGAATCTGAAGAACGGTTTAAAATGTTGGTGACCAAAGTTGCACCGCTTTGTCGACCGGATGGTTGGTTGGCGTTGAGCAATGGATCATCAGCACTGATGATCTCCCTGCTGCAGACTGCCTCGAAATTGGCTGGTTTCCAAAAGAACGATCAACCTCGAAAATATCTGCAGTCTCTTGGAAACGGAAAAACAAAACCAAGACGAAAAGCCAATCGACGGATGCCAGTACTGTCCGATTCTCAGTTGCCGGTGATGCAATCCGACTGGGCCCAGTTCGCGTGTTTATGCGATGGATGGTCGGTTGCTGCAAATTCGATTATTGTCGCCCACCATCGTGAGAAACCTTTGATCGACTTGACAGCGCACGGCCAAACCATACTAAGCGGTGTGTGGGACATCGATATAACCATCGCTGGAGAACCACTGGGTTTTGACGACGACTGGGAGTGCGTCTGCTGGCAATCAGATGCGGATTGTGACTACCTGGAACTCGAAGCCACGTTTTCTGACGGATTGACGGTCAATCGGCAAGTGCTGCTATCACGCACTGATGACTTCGTGTTGTTGGCTGATGCCATCTCCGGAGCCGGACACCAACTGATTGAGTATACGTCTCGCCTGCCGGTAGTCGCGGGCCTCGAAGCAACATCTTCCCCAAAATCGCGCGAATGCATGCTCAAACAGCGAAATCTAGCTGTTCGCGCATTTCCGCTAGCGTTGCCACAGGAACGCGTGATTAGTACGGCCGGAGGATTTGGCCCGTATGGGAACAACCTAGTACTGAAGCAAGTATGTTCCATGGATGGACTGTACGCTCCGTTGATCATCGAATGGGGAACTCGTGGCCGACGTAGAGCGGCGGACTGGAGAACACTAACAGTCACCGAATCGCAAAGAGTCGTCAATCCAGGAATCGCTGCTGGTCACCGGCTTCGGATTGGCGACTTCCAGTTGTTTATTTATCGGAGCCTGAAAAGACCAACCTCATCCCGCGCAGTTTTAGGACTTCATACCAATAATGAAGCGATTGTCGGCGAACTTAATGGCACAGGCACGGTCACTCCAATCTTGCTGGTCGAGTAAATGAGTAAAGATCCTTTTGTGGAAATTCAGAACTTGAACGAATCCGAAGGAGCGACCTCGGCCATCGAGAAATTGATGGAAACACTTAGTGAGCAGAAGCAGTTTCACAAACTGTTCGACGCGACATTGATGAAAAAGAAATTCGAGATGGGTTTGCCAGTAACGCATTCCACATCGTTCAATGACGTACCGGAAGAGAGACTCGATGAATTCGAGAAAAGTTACATCGAAGCGGCCCGCCGGATCGGAAAATCGTTCTTGTCCGACGGAAAAATCGGAGATGCCTGGCTCTACTTCCGCACCATCCGCGAAACGGAACCAATCAAGCAAGCGATTGAGAAAATAAACTCTCGACGGGATGCCGATGATGACACCGAGCAGATTATCAACATCGCATTGTACGAAGGAGCTCACCCGGTCAAAGGACTGGAGATGATGCTGAATTCACATGGCACCTGCAACACGATCACCGCTTTGGACCAGCAATTGCCCCAACTGTCGCCGGAGAACCGCGATCAGGCGGCCGTGTTGCTGGTTCGCCATCTGTACGACGACCTCTGTGATATACTGCGGCACGAAGTCAAGCAACGGCTGGCAATAGTGCCGCCCGGTGAATCGCTCAACGCACTGATTGCAGGCCGGGATTGGTTGTTCGAAGAAGGCAACTATCACATCGACGTTTCTCATCTCAGCTCAGTCGTTCGTTTTGCTCGATCACTGGACGGTTCTCGCCCAGAGTTAGCACAGGCCATCGAATTAACGAACTACGGCTCACGACTAGATAAACAGTTTCAGTATCCCAGTGATCCACCCTTCGACGATTTCTATCCTGCTCACTCGCATTTCTTCAACGCATTGGCTGGACAGAATCAGGACGAAGCGATTGCGTATTTCCAACAAAAATTGAACAAACAACCGGACCAGGCCGACAAGCAATTGATCGCCTATGTGATGGTCGACCTGCTGACACGCATCAACCGTCTGGACGAATCGTTGGAACTGGCCGAAACTTATCTAAACGACGTCGAGGACGCCGACGGCTTTTCATTTGCCGCGCTATGTATGCAGACCGGCCGCATGGACACGCTGCAACGCGTATCCCGCGAAAAAGGTGACCTGGTCAGCTACACGGCCGCCTTGATTCAAACCGAATCCCATGCGGTATCCGAGTAATGATGTCCTTGACACAAAATCGGATCGCTTGAATTCGGCCGGCGGAAAATGGCAGTTAGTTGGCGAAGGTCGCCACATATGACATTTTAGAACAAATGTTCACATATTCTGGCGGAATAATGCATCGTATGCGACAATGTATACTCGATTCTTCGGACCTCAAGAGGGCCTCGCCGGTCAAAATATATGTGGTTAATCGCCACATTTCAAAACCCAACTTGGCGTCATAGCCGAGAAATATTGCCTAATTGAGAAAAACTACCCACCAGGATCAAGTCTCCGAACCCAAATTGTCGATTTAAACTCATAAGCTGTGCCATAAGTCTCGTATTGACGAGATTTCGGCAGTGTGGAGAATACGTGGCTCAAAATCGCAATTGGTTTCGTAGTCACGTAGTACACCCAATGTTGGCGACCAAAACAGACACCAATTTTGGGCATGGTTCAGACTGGCAAAGCAAAGGAGTGCATCGGCGGTGAAAAGAATTCTCATTTTAGCAGCGGCGGCAGCGGTTCTCGTTGGATTCCTGGGGAAGACCTGGAGCCAGAATGCAGCGACGAAAAAGGTTCCACAGTCTGTTCCACATAAGATCGGCCTGATCGACATGGCCAGGGTCTTTAAGGAATATGAGAAGTTCGAACTCCTTCGGACCGATTTGAAATCCGATATCAGGGGCAGCGATCAGCAGGCGAAAGCGATGGCCTTGCAGATCCAGCAAATCGGCGAGGAACTGAAGTCGAAGACTTTCAAGCAGGGAAGTCCCGAATACATCGACCGAGAAAAGCGGTTGACAGAACAGACGTCGCAATTCGAAGCGTTTCGCAAGAACGCCCAACGTGATTTCCTGCGCAAAGAAGCACAAATCTATCGCACCATCTATCTGGAAGTAATTGACGTAGTACGTCAAGCCGCCGAGGCCTGGAATTATACCCTCGTCGTTCGCTTTAACGGTGAAAACTTGGACGCCGCTGATCCTCAAAAGCTGATCCAAGGCTTGAATCGTCAAGTCGTATACCATCGTACCGACGACGACATTACCGACTCAGTGCTCGATTACTTGAATCGCAGACATCAGCGGGAAGCCACAAAGTCTTCGCCGCCGCGCACCGGTCAAAGTCCGTCGCGTAAACCTCGGACGAATTAACTTTGGAATCAAACAGATTGACTAATTTGGGGCAGTCTTTTCAGTCCAAGCCAGCAACGGCCGGACTGAAATACTTGTCTCGCATTGACACCGAGCGGTGAGCTGACGATGCGACAACGATTGCAACGGACGATTCAACGTCCCGTGGAAACTTCCGGGATTGGTTTTCTGACCGGGGCGGACGTAAAGATCCGCTTCCTTCCGGCTGAGCCAAATCACGGAATTGCGTTTCAGCGAGTCGATCGTGCCGAGACCGCTCCAATTCCGGCGCGGCTGGAGTACACACTCCCACAGCAACGGCGAACGACGATCGCACATCGTGGAATTGCGGTTGATATGATCGAGCACGTGATGGCCGCACTGGCCGGGCTGCAAGTCGACAACTGTCTAGTACAGCTTGATGCTCCCGAGCCACCTGGCTTCGATGGATCGTGCCATCCGGTCGTCGATTGTTTGCTGAACGCTGGCTTGCTGGAACAAGACAAGCTTCGACCGATGTTCGTCATCGAAAACGATGTGCGCATCTCATTCGACAACAAAGACAGCGAAATCGTAGCCACACCGTCTGCCCGCAAATCGTTGACAATCACTTACCATTTAGACTACGGATTGCGATCACCAATTTCCCCTCAGAATCTGACCACTGAAATCACACCAGAGACATTTGTCAACGAACTGTCGACATCAAGAACTTTTGTGCTGGAATCGGAGGTCGAGTCACTACGGGCACAAGGCTATGGCTGTCGCACGACAGCGAAAGATCTGTTGGTATTCGGTCGTAATGGCGTGATCGACAATCAATTGAGGACAGCCGATGAGTGTGTTCGTCACAAAATTCTTGACTGCGTCGGTGACTTCGCGCTAATCGGCCACGACATCGTCGGCCACTTCAACGCTTATCGTTCCGGACACCGTCACAACCTTGAAATCATACGTCGCCTGCAACTCATTCGTCATGGCTCGTGTGTCCGTCCGCAACAAGACGCGGCTTGAACTGAGAATCTGCAGCGACAACAGGGACGTTTCATGTCCAGGAAAACCTCGAACCTCTCACAAATCGACCCGCGTGCTGAGTTTGGCGACGATGTCGAAATCGGCCCATTCTGCGTGATCGGACCGAATGTAAGGATTGGTGACGGGTGCCATCTAGATAGCCACGTCACCGTGGTCGGACACACGACGATTGGTAAACGCAACCGGTTTTTTCCGAATTGCGTAATCGGTGCCGAACCGCAGGACGCCAGTTATCGCAAATCCGTAACCCAATTGGAGATTGGCGATAACAACATCTTCCGCGAAGGAGTCACGGTGAACCGAGGTGCCGAAAAAGAGGATCGATGCACGCGAGTCGGCAATTGGAACATGCTCATGTCCAACAGCCACGTGGCCCACAACTGTCACATTGCAAACCATGCGATCTTGGTCAACGGCGTATTACTGGGTGGACACGTTCACGTACATGAAGGAGCTATCGTTTCCGGCAACACAGTTGTCCACCACTTTTCGACGTTAGGCACGCTGTCATTCGTCAGCGGTGGTAGCAAGGTAGTTACGGACATCCCGCCCTATATGCTTGCCTCCGGTAACGATAATCTGACGATTAAGATGGTCAATATCGTTGGTTTAAAACGGGCTGGAATTCCTGATGCGACGATCAAGATCATCAAACATGCTCATCGTCTGATGTTCCGAAAACACACGAAGCTTAGCACTGTTCGCGCTATTTTCCGCGACGAGTTAGACGGAAACTTTCCACTCGAACTGACCAACTTCTTGGATTTCATAGAGCGTCAGCAACAGGGAAAACTGGGCCGAGCCCGCGAAATCCAACGTGAAAATCCTCAGAAGGATGATCAGGTACCGCAACGGAGAGTAGCATGAGCCGCTTAAAGATGGCCGTTGTCGGAGTAGGAGCATTGGGTCAGCACCACGCGCGCATTCTCTCGGAACTCGATCGCGTCGACTTGATCGCTGTGGCAGACACCAACGCTGAAACGGGCACTCGCATCGCCTCGCAATGCCACACACAATTCGTTGTTGATTACCGGCACTTGCTCGACAAAATTGATGCCGTTACTGTCGCTGTCCCGACGGCCCTGCATTTGCCCGTAGCATCCGATTTCCTGCTGCGAGGCATTCCGGCTCTCATCGAAAAACCATTGGCTTGCGATTTCCAACAATCCGAAAAACTCGCCAACTTGGCCGAAAAGTGCGCTACAATTCTCCAAGTTGGCCACATCGAACGATTCAATCCAGTCACTAATGTTGCCGCAACACTGTGTGGTTTTCCCAAATATATTCGTGCCGAACGTCTTAGCCCATATTCATTCCGATCGACCGACATCGGCGTCGTTCATGATCTGATGATCCATGATATCGACCTGATTTCGCAATTTGTCGAATCGCCCATCGCGAGTGTCGAGGCGTTCGGTGTCAGTATAATGGGCGACCACGAGGACAGCGTGCAAGCTCGGCTGAAATTCAAGAATGGTTGCATCGCCGACCTAACGGCCAGTCGCGTTCACCCCACTTCGCAACGATCGATGCAACTTTGGTCGGCCAGTGGTTGTGTGGAAGTCAACTTCATGACTCACGAGGTGATTCGTTACTCGCCATCCGAAACGCTCCTGCACGGCACACCGCCGATTGAACGTGCCAGACAACCCGGTACGAACATCGAACGGTTGAAGCGAGACGTGTTTGGAAAATTCTTGAATGTCACCAAGCCGGACATCCCTCACACAGACGCATTAACGGCCGAACTGAGCAGTTTCGTCGAATGCGTCATTGAAGAAACTCAGCCCGTGGTCGGCCCCGAAGCCGCCTTATGTGCTATGCAGATCGCAGGCATGATTATCGATGCAGTCGCCGCACATCGCTGGGACGACCTTACAGACTCGATTGCTGCCTAAGCGACCGTTTTTGCTGACTTCGGTTCACATTTTGGACCATTCGCTCGTCGGCATTTCCTTAAGACAACTAGAGCTACACGCAAGCTGAGAAGATTTTACGCCGGCGACCATGTTCAGGTACAACTTCCGCTGATACATGTATCCCTGCGTCGCGATCATCTTCGCCACGGAATACGGATGCATATAAACCGGTTGAACGGCGATCAAGGGATACAGTCTCTGTGTGTGCTGCAATATGACGTCGGCAACCAACCAGGGATCAGCAATGCTGTTGTCCGCATAAACCAGAATCTCCTCGCAGCCGTACTGTTCGCTCCACTGCGCGACTTCAGCGACGCATCTAACATATGATGTTGCGTCAACATCCTTCGACTGAGGGCACGTCGAAAAGCGCCACAGCCTGGATCTCAGAGAATTGTTTTCCATACTGAGTCTTTGTCTTACATAACGTATCTGACAACGGCAGCTCCGATGACAGAGTTTGGCAAGCCCTGTGAGGGAGTAGTACCACGTCAAAATCATGCCGCACCGATTAGGGAATCCTAGGTTACAATTATGCTTTGGGGAAATTTCCAGCGTTGAGCGACGTGCGGACAGATTAGTTATGACAAATTGGCACGTTGTACGACCAAACCGGCAGACGGTCGTAACAGAGACATTTGAATCGCAATAGGATGACACACTTATGGCACACATCCCGCGTGAAAAGAGTCAGCTTCATTTCTCACGGGCACTCAAATCGATCCCCGGCGGCGTGAACAGTCCGGCTCGGGCGTTCGGCGGTGTCGGCGGCGAGCCATTGGTCATCGAACGCGGTCAGGGGCCCTACCTATACGACATCGACGGCAATCGATTCATCGATTACGTCGGTTCCTGGGGCCCGCATATCTTGGGACACCGACACGATGCAGTACTTACGGCCATCGACGAGGCATTGAAACGCGGGACAAGTTTCGGAGCACCCACGGAATTGGAGACCGAATTGGCCGAATTGGTAATCCGTGCCGTCCCGTCGATCGAAAAAATAAGGATGGTCAATTCTGGGACAGAAGCCGTAATGAGCACCATCCGGTTGGCTCGTGGACATACCGCCCGCGACTTGGTCCTTAAATTTTCCGGCTGTTATCACGGTCACGTCGACAGCCTGCTGATACATGCGGGAAGCGGTGTGATGACGCACGGTGTGCCGTCCAGTCCCGGAGTTCCCAAAGGATGTACGTCCGACACAATCGTACTGCAATTCAACGACACGCAGCAATTAGCCGACACGATGAAAAAACTTGGAGACCAAATCGCCTGCGTAATACTGGAACCGGTCGCTGGCAACATGGGAGTGGTACTGCCCGAATCGGAGTTTCTTCAATCCACTCGCGACTTATGCACGCAATATGGAGCGCTATTAGTTTTTGATGAAGTCATGACAGGATTTCGAGTCGCCTACGGCGGCGCACAACAGCGATATGGAATTACACCCGACCTGACGACACTGGGAAAGATTTTGGGCGGCGGCATGCCAGTTGGAGCGTACGGCGGCCGAACGGATGTCATGAATTCCATCTCGCCCGTCGGCCCGATCTACCAAGCCGGCACGCTCTCTGGAAACCCGTTGGCCATGGCCTCGGGTATTGCAACGTTGAAGACGCTGCGCGACACTCAACCGTACGATTATCTGGAACAGACCACGAAACGACTGATCGATGGAATTCACCAAGCGGCGGATACTGCGGGAATTCCGCACAGCGTAGCCCAAATCGGCAGCATGTTTACGCTGTTTTTCAATACTGAGCGTGTTTCGAATTATTCAATTGCCACCCAGTGCGATACAGATCTGTTCTCACGATACTTTTGGGAAATGATCGAGGCAGGCGTGTATCTTCCCTGCAGTCAGTTCGAGGCTAACTTTGTCAGCGTGATGCACACAGATGAAGACATCGACACAACGGTCACTGCGGCCAGCCAGATACTGGCCGAAATTGCAATCTAGAACACGCGCCGAATCATTCCGAACACCTTGCCCAGGATTTCGACGTCCTTAACGTAAATCGACCGCAGCCTGCAGTTGTCAGACTGAAGACGGATTTTGTTTTTGGCACGGAAGAGCGATTTGAATCCGGAGATTTTAACAAGTCTGTTAAAATCCGCTGGGGCAGAAAAAAACACAATTCACATCTCATTTCTCTTCAATAACTTGCGCCTCGTTGTGCCGCAACATTGTGATATTCTTGTGACTCACGTTTCGCGAGCAGCAACTAACAGGTCAACTTCGAACATGCATCCACATCGAACGAGGCATAATCGTGTGGTTAAGAGTGTTCAGCAAACCAAGCAAATTGACGAGTCCTTGGTTATTAAGGCCGTTCGTGAAGATTCGATCAGCCCTGCCCTTATGGCGATGCTAGTACGCCGCCGCGAGCACGTGTAGCGTACTTGCGGCTAAGGGGCAACGGGCATGAAGCCAACGATGCAGCCCAAGAGAGCTTCGTGCGGGTGTTCCTAAGGGGGCGGCAAGATGCGAATACATTGAGCCCGCGACACGGTGCGAGAGCAATTCCCAAATGAAGAAAAGTCCCGATCATAACAACAATGAACTTGTTAAGGTTTCAAATGAGTTATTTCAACAGTTGACCGCCAGAGACATTCCGTCGGTTCCGACGCAGCTTGACGCGCAGGTGCATCAGCGGCTCAACACGGCCTTATTGGCGACTCACTTGTTCGATTTCACTTGTCGCGATTTGCCATATGCTACTGTCATGATATTAGGTAGCACCATTCATTTTCTGACATTCACAGCAACCGGTCGAATTAAAGGCACACCAAGTGGCCAATCACGGAAACAACACTGATCCGACGAACGCATGAATCTTACTCCGCAGTCCCGAAATCAACTGCCGGGATGACCTTCCCTGTTTCTACGAAAGGAATTTCCAATGTTTTCCGATACGATCAATCGAGTACTGTTGGCCGACTCGACCGCAGCGACTCGAGACGTGATTGCGAAAAACGTCGACCGAATGAGTGAAGCATTGAAAGATGCATTCACAACCGTGATCTACATGCTTCCGTCGGTCCTGGCCATGCTGTTAGTGCTGGCTTTGGGCTACATTGTTGCCCGTCTTATGGGGCGTGCCGTCACTGCATTGTGTGAACGGGTGGGCCTACAAACGGCTGCGGAACGCAGCGGACTGACCGAGTCGATGAAGCAGGTAGGCATTCAACGTACCATTTCAACAATTATGGGTCAGATTGTGTTTTGGCTGTTAATGTGTACTTTCCTGATGGCCGCATTCAATATCCTTGACCTACCATCGCTTTCGGCGGCCATGCAAAATCTGGTTGCTTACATCCCGAAACTGTTGGCCGCGACTGTCATCGTCGTTATTGGGTTGCTGATTGCTAGCTTCCTGCGAGGCGTGATCGCCACTGGTACCGATCGAGTTGGCATTGCTTACGCCGACCGATTGGCTACCGGCTGCTACTATGTGCTGGCCTTGATGACATTTATCGCAGCCTTCGAGCAACTTGAAATCAAGTTCGCGTTGCTAGAGCAGGTCATCCTAATCGCCTTTGGCGCTCTGGCCATCGGTTTTGGACTGGCACTGGGATTGGGTGGACGCGACGTCATTGGCGGGATTCTGTCGGGCTACTATGTCCGCCAACGCATGCATTCAGGCGATCGTGTCAGTGTCGCCGGTCTGGAAGGCACCATCCGTGAAGTTGGCCCCGTCGCCACGGTCATTGAAACCGAATCGCACGGATTGACAGAACGCCACACAGTCCCGAACGCGAAGATGCTCAGCGAGGCTGTTCGATAAAGGAATCGTAGATGATTGATGACTGGAAACCGTAGTCCCGGAATCCCATACGATTCCGGAGCGGTTTTCTTTAGTCAATCGTCGGAAACTTCAGCAGATTCCACTTCACGATGCTTCGTCATCACTACGATGTTACCCGTCTCATTGTATTGGACGAAATTCATGAACGACCGCATCAGCATGATCCCACGACCGCCTGGTTTGTTGAGGTTTTCGTCTTCGGTGGGATCTGGTACATCTGTGACGTCGAAGCCCTCGCCCTGGTCTTCGACTTCGATCTGAACATCATCCTGACAGATGCGCCAACCAATTCGCACGGTCTTACTAGGATCCATGCGATTGCCGTGCTTAATAGCGTTCACTAAAGCCTCTTCCAGTGCTAAACGGACTCCAAACACGTCGCGCATCGGAAAACCTCGTTCCTCGAGATTGGCGACGATTCGTTCTTGGACCTCTCGGGCCTCAGCCGTATCACTGGGTATCGCAACTTCAAATTCTTCTTTGTCCGACACAGTTAATCCAAGGAAGGGAGTATTGAACGAATGCTCGTTGTCGAAATACTCGACTACTCGTCGTGCTTAAACACGACTCGGGGAATGCTGAGAACTTGTCATTAGGCCGGCCTAACTTTTTGATTAGCCAATCAACATTCCAATGAACGCTCGACCTAGAATCCTTCCAGAGCCTTTTCCTGATCTTCACGCATATCGAACAACTTGTTGAGTTTGGTGATTGCGAACACCTCATAAATATCAGGCCGGATACTGCACAACCTGAGATTTCCCTTGGCCGCCTTCACCTTCTTGTCCATTGTGATCAACTTCCCCAGCGCCGCGCTGGAAAGATATTCGACATTGGAAAAATCAAGGACGATCTTATTACGACCATCATCCTCGACCAAACCGAAGAGTTGGTTACCAATGATCTGAATGTTGCCTTCATCGAGAATTTTCTTATCGATGAATTTTGCGATTGTGACATCGCCAATTTCTTCGATCTCTAGTCGACGGTGACCTGTTGACATTTCTTACTTCCAGTCATTCAAATAATCTTGAGACCTAGGCACGGGCAGCGGTTATCCCATGAACAACAATTTCTCATCCATCAGCGATTCCAGAAAACCCCGACAAAAGACACAGTATGCATACTATAAAAGGACAAGCCATCAACCCGCACTGTTTGCAACGACGATGATGAAGTTTCGCATTTGCGGTGTCAAGCTTGAAACGGACGAAGCCGCTAACTTTTCGCTCGCTGGAAGTGCGTATCGTGACAATTCTGGCGTTCGCTTCGCTCTCTAATTGCCCTGGTAGCCGATTTCGAGATGTATTCGTGTCGACCACCGTTTCGCTCTGACGCGTTTCATGCCGAAAACGAAACAAATAGACTTTGTCTCACCAGACCAAACTAGCATTCGCCGTGAAGACTAGATCGGGCAACCCTTTGACCGGCTACAGCAAACAAACGTCGCCTCCCAAACTCACAATCAGATCATAGAGTTGCCGCCACTGCTGCCGTGAACATTTTGTATCGCTTTGCCGGCTCCGACTCATCCAGGAATTTTACACTCGATCCCGTAGCAGTTAGGCAGACACGTCAAAATCATGGGGCAGACGACTTCTGTCATTTTCCTCTGTTCGCCACCAAGACAAAGAGGACTTTCAAGTGACGGTATGACGTGACCGCTTTTCCCTTGATTTTTCCGTCTACCTTCAGAGTATCTACAGTGACATTTTTCTTGAGATCATCTGACTGGGAACGATTTAGTTTTGTCCCAGACGCGGATTTCTTCGGCAGACGTTCAAATATGTTCGCAGACAGCGATAGCGCAATCTGACGCGAACGACCTAAGGCCGATGGAGCGGAACTTCCGACCGGTTCGTTTTGATATGTGTGCAAAACGTCAGAATCACGACCGTTAATGAGAGTTTGCGTCATCTGCTCTTGCGAATCGGTCATGGACGGTTTGTTCATATCACTGCGACCGACGACCAATTTTTGATCGGAATCATTCTTCCCGAAAAACGACACCTTGGAAGTATCGGAGCCCACTTCTTGATGAGAAATCGTAGCTCCCGACAAGGTCGAGTAATACCCAATTTGAGCTTTCGACTCGTCATCGAGGTTGCCGATTGCAATCGGTTTTTCAACTTTAAGTTTGCGAAATTGATCTTTGTTGAACTGACGCAATGCGGACGCCAGTTGTTCGGTGTTGGTTTCAACGTAGACGGCCATTAGCCGGTCAACCTGCTGTGTGGGTCCCAGTGTTCGATCATCCTTTTCCTGGATTGCGATTGATTGTGGAGCGATCTGATTTCGAGTCAACAAAAATTGCAGATTCTCTAAGCCCTCCAGCCGATCAACGACCGTCAACCTCACAACTGCAATCCTTTCGCCCGAAGTATCCAGGGCTTCGATCATTTCGCCAACTTGAGATTCGCTGATGCGAGAGTTGTCGAAGACAAAACTGTGTTCAGCCCTGTGCAATTCACGGCTCGCCACCGCTGCTGAAAGTTCCTCTACATCTACTAACGGTTGCGCAACGACATTTTCGCTTACTTTCGGTCTGTTCAATTCGACTTTACTAACCGTCGCACTATCGGCTACAACGCCTTCAGCGAGCGAACTCTCGACTTCAGTCCGTACGACGATCGCGGCTTCCTCGCCCATCGAGGCGCTCTCCACCGGCTCATCAGCCGACATCCTAGTAGCCGGTGATGGCTGTATACCAGCTAGCTCAAAACCACCTTGGTGGTCCGTATCTTGAAACGCCTTCACCATCACAAACATTGCGGCCGCGGTAACAATGACTGTCCCGATTGTGAACTGCCACACCGTTCTGCGATCAGCAACAGCGGACCGTAACGAACGATCCCCCCTCGTAATTGACGATTCCCGCTCAACAGCCTGCATTACTTCAATACAGAATTCTTCGGGAACCGATTCGCGCGGTAGCATCTGCAACAACTTAGTCAGCTTTTGCATTTCAGTCAGTTCGCGTTTCGCCTGGTCCGAAGTTTCGAGCTGACTTTCCGCTTCAGATTGCTCTTCCGGCGAACCTTCGCCGTCATAAAATATCGATATCAAGTCGTCAGTGCGATTATGGCCCATAACATAATTTTCCGAATGTTTGAGACGGCTTGAAAAACGGGAATCCTTCAAAGAGAAGTGTTGTAGGACGGCCTTTCTAGGCCGTCCTACAACACTTCTCGTCAGATCATTCGAGTGTTACAAAAATAGTCCAACTACACGCGAGTTACTCGCAAACGCAATTTAAGCTTAGACGCTTATCAAAGCGAAAGAGTTCCACCAAAATACTGATTCGAGTCGTAAGTGGTTTTAGTTTAGAAACTTGCGACACTTTAGCTCCTACCACAATACGTCTGGTCATGTCCGAAAGGAAGATTCCTGCGTGAGTCTGAGCTGCCCACACGCGGCATCGATGTCAGCTCCCTTTCGTTTTCGCACTGTGGTCGTAATCCCGCCTCGATTCAAGATGTCAGCGAATTGCTGCGCTTTCCGCTCTGTTGGTTTGTCAAACGAAAGTGATTCGACCAAATTCATGGGAATCAGGTTGACATGTGCATTGCATGGCTTCAGCAATGCTATCAGTTGATGAGCATGCGTCGGCTGATCGTTGATGCCGCTCAACAGCACGTACTCGTACGTGACGCGGCGGCCAGTTTTTTTGAAGTACTCGTCGGTCGCTTCTAGAATCGACCGAATCCCTATATTTTCGTTGACCGCGACTAATTCATTGCGCAACTCGTCATTTGGAGCGTGAAGTGAAACCGCCAGGGTGTACGGCTTGCCGACATTTGCGAACTCACGGATCTTATCCGGCAAGCCAACCGTAGAAACTGTCATGCGGCGGGCACCCAGACCCAGACCGAAATTGTCATGCAGTGCATTCAAAGCGGGAATGAGTGCCTGTAAATTCGCCAGCGGTTCACCGATACCCATAACGACCAAGTTTGTAATTTTCTCGTTCCGCTCCAATAAACGATCGAGCTGCAGAACTTGTTCCAGGATTTCTCCCGTCGATAGGTTTCGCTTCAGTCCAAGCAACCCACTGGCACAAAAAACACAGCCCATCGCACAACCAACTTGCGTGCTAATGCACACAGTGCGACGACCTAGCTCACGCATCAACACACACTCAATGTGCTGACCGTCACACAATTCTACCAGCAACTTCTCGGTTCGGTCCCGAGCTGTACGACGTTCAACGATCTTGGTCGAAAACAGGACGAATTCTTGGGCCAGTTGCTGCCGACATTGACCGGACACGTCGCACATCGATTCGAAATTTGAAATTCGTTTTCCAAATAGCCAACGCCAGATTTGTGCAGCCCGATACGCGGGCTGTGAGTGCGAATGGCACCATTGAACCAGTTCATCTCGAGACAGATCGCAAAGCGGCCGCATCGAATTAGGCGTCCGTATGG
This sequence comes from Planctomycetota bacterium, assembly GCA_963582345.1. Classification (GTDB taxonomy): domain Bacteria; phylum Planctomycetota; class Planctomycetia; order Planctomycetales; family Planctomycetaceae; genus CAUZSN01. Next base: position 53 of record CAUZSN010000001.1, on the reverse strand, counting down.
CTGAATTGACTTGGCAACGACGAATACAATCAAGCTGCGATTCTAAAGCGAAC